>CAYJBO010000010.1:8409-22260 GCA_964368295.1 uncultured Bacteroides sp. | reverse complement strand
CCGTATATGCCCGCGTACTCTTTTACAAAGTTTGCGTACTCGCGCTTGTGGGTGGTCTCCTCTATAACATTAAAAGCCTGTGTGCTTATAAACACAAGCACCGCAATAACTACCAAAAGTAGCAATGCTAAAATTTTTCTATTTTTTTTCATCTATAAATAATTTAACTCACTTTTTTATAATTTGTGCCAAAACTGTATCCGCCTTCTTCAAAAGCTCTGTTTTTACTCCATCGTTTTGTATTGTGTAGGTTGCAAATTTTTCAAGCTGCTGCGGTGTATTTTGCACAGACAGCCTCTTCTCGGCATCCTCTATTGACAGCCCGTCCCTTGCAACCAGCCTATCTATTGCGGCCTGCCTTGGCGCACTAACCACTATAAATTCATCGCAATATTTTTGAAACATGCCGCCTATAATAACTGCTCCATCTACAAAAACAAACGGTTGTGCGCTATTTTTTGCAGCAGCTACGCCTTGCAGTAACTTTTTAACTATCTGTGGGTGCGTTATGTCCGTCAACGCCTTTGCTCCTTGCTTTGTTGCAAATGCACGCTCTGCAAGAAGTTTTCTGTTTACCTCGCCGTTTGTGTCAACAACGTCTGCGCCAAACACTTCAATCAACTTTGCAATGCACTCCGAGCCTTTTTGCAACACTTCTCTCGCAACCTTGTCGGCGTCAATTACCGTGTAGCCCATACTTGAATAATGACTGCAAACCGTACTTTTGCCACTGCCTGAGAGGCCCGTTACGGCTATGACACAAAAATTATCGCCGTTTTTGCACATATTTTTTTCACTCGCACTCATACGTAAAGCACCTCAAAAGAAGCCGCCCTTAGCATCCTGTTATATACAGCACTGCCAACGCCATAATTGTTTGGGCAGTGCGCATATGCAATGTCTGCACCATGTGTATCAACTTCTCTAAGTGCGGCAAAAATAAGCCTCGCCTGCTCTGCATCGTCGCCCATTTTTCCATACGCCACAACGGGGCATATCAAGCGCTCTTTTTCATCGGTAAAGCAAAGGGCCAACACCTTTTGTCCACCCTTCGTCTGCTTGTTAACAAAATTACAATAATCCTTACTACTGCCGCCGACAAGCACAATTTTTGTGTTTGGTGCATAGTGCTTATATTTCATGCCGGGCGACATGACTTTTTCGCCCTCTTTTGGCATGTTTTCAGCGCTTTTCGCAATGCTTACCTCTTTATTAACCGCACTTTCAATCTGCTCTTTTGTTATAAAGCCCGGCCTTAAAATTACAATCTCATCGCCAACAAGCGACAGGACAGTGGACTCAACGCCCACCGTGCAATTTCCACCGTCTATTACAAGGGGGATTTTGCCGTCCATGTCCGCCTTTACAGCATTTGCATCTGTAGGGCTTGGCCTCCCCGACACATTTGCAGACGGTGCGGCAAGCGGCACACCTGCCGCCTTTATAATATCAAGCGCTACTTTGTGATTTGGCATGCGCACTGCCACTGTTTGCATGTTTGCGCACGCCGTGTTGCAAACTTTGCCGCCACGCTTTAGCACCAGTGTAAGCGGACCCGGCCAAAATAAATTCGCCAGTTTTACGGCGTCTGCCGGCACATCATCCACAAGCATTTTAAGCATCGACATATCGCTTATGTGCGATATCAAAGGGTTGTCCGCAGGGCGAGATTTTGCGGCAAATATCTTTTTTACCGCAACGTCACTTAGAGAATTTGCCGCAAGCCCATACACTGTCTCTGTGGGTATTGCAACAACTTCATCATTTTTTAAATGTTCTGCCGCCAACATAATTGCCTTTTTATCGGCTTGCATCAATGCCGTTATATACGCTGTGCTCAAATTGCATTATCCTCCGATGCCGCCTTTAATTTCTCTGCTCTGTCGGCAGTTACAAGTGCATCAATAACGTCGTCTATTGCGCCGTTTAAAATGGTGTCTAATTTATAAAGTGTAAGGCCAATGCGGTGGTCTGTAAGCCTGCCCTGTGGATAGTTGTATGTGCGTATGCGCTCAGACCTATCGCCCGTACCAACTTGGCTTCTGCGGTGCTCTGCCACCTCTTTGTCGTATTTTCTTTGCTCTTCGTCAAGCATACGGCTGCGCAAAACTTTTAAAGCTTTCTCTTTGTTTTTTAGCTGACTGCGCTCGTCTTGACACTCTACAACCATGCCCGTTGGAAGGTGCGTAACCCTGATTGCGGACGAGGTTTTATTGATGTGCTGACCGCCGGCGCCTGACGCCCTGAACGTGTCTATTTTTAAATCTGCCGGGTTTATGTTAACCTCTACCTCTTCTGCCTCCGGCATAACGGCAACGGTAACCGTAGACGTATGCACACGCCCTTGTGTCTCCGTCTCCGGCACACGCTGAACCCTGTGCACTCCGCTCTCAAACTTCATGCGGCTGTATACGCCATCGCCCTCTATTAAAAAGCTTATTTCTTTAAGCCCGCCAAGCTCTGTCTCGTTTGCGTTCATAACTTCGTGCTTCCAGTTTTTCGAGTCCGAATACATGCAGTACATCCTATAAAGGCTATTTGCAAAAAGTGCGGCCTCGTCTCCACCGGCGCCGCCGCGTATCTCAATAATAACACTTTTATCGTCGTTTTCGTCTTTGGGTAAAAGCAGTATTTTAAGCTCGTTTGTCAGCTCTTCCATCTGCTGGCGGCTCTCGTCATACTCTGCCTGTGCCAGCTCCTTAAGCTCTGCATCAAGGTCGCCCTCGTCAAGCAAAAATCGCGAATCCTCGTTTGTTTTTTCTGCTTGGATGTATTTATCATACGTTTCAATAAGGGGTGTTAAATTTTTGTACTCCTTCATTAAATCACGATAAAGCTCTGCATTTGTAACAACACTGGGGTCTTGCAGCTTATTATTTATTTCATCGTAGCGGTTTTTTACCGCACTCAACTTATCTATCATTTTTTGTTTACCTCTTGTCCGTCTCTGTACACTCTCTTAATATTTTTTTCAATTTTACTTCTCGGTATCATTATTTCGTGCCCACATTTAACACAGCGTATTTTAAAGTCGGCGCCTATCCTTTGCACTGCAAATTCATTGCCGCCACACGGGTGTGCTTTTTTTGTCAAAATACTGTCATTAAGCTGTATATCCATATAAAAACACTCCCTATTTATATAATATTTACCCTTGCCTATACGCAATAACAATACTGCACATACAGCCAAAACGTTTGCCAAGCAGGCAGCACCTACCGAGCAAATTGCGTTTTTTTGCATTATAATTATATACTAAATTTTGATTTTTTGCAATAACTGTGTTTGGCACGCATATATTTTAACAGCAATATAAGGGCAGTGTTTACTGCATAAAAGGATTGCAATAATTACAGATTGGAGATTGATACGATGTTATTTTATCCGGAGGGAACAAACACACCTTGTGCACCGCTTTGTGCCGATGGTGTAAAACAGGCGATGTTGAGTGAAAAAATACATGAAAGCCGAGCTTTGTCCTGCGATTTTGAAAGGCAGCTACACTTTAAACTAGGTGACATTGACGCAATAATGCCGTACGAAGAGTGCGCACTTGGCATAAGGGAGGGAACTGTGCGCGACATAGCCATTTTGTCGCGTGTTGGGCACATGACTTGCTTTGTGGTAAAAGATTTTGTTGTAAAAGACGGCAAGCCCTGTGCAATACTGTCGCGCAGTGCGGCGCAACAAAAATGCAAGCGAGAGCACCTAGACAAACTGGTGCCGGGCGATGTTATAAAGGCAAAAGTAACGCATATTGAAAGCTTTGGCTGCTTTTGTGATATAGGCTGTGGCATAAGTGCGCTGCTGCCTATCGACTGCATGTCCGTGTCTCGCATATCAACACCTGCCGATAGATTTTTTGAAGGGCAAAACATTTATTGTGCAATAAAAAACCGTGACGAAAAGGGAAGGATAGTGCTTAGCACAAAGGAGCTTTTTGGCACATGGCTTGAAAACGCACAGAACTACCACACCGGCGACACTGTACTCGGCGTTGTTAGAAGCATTGAAAATTACGGCGTGTTTATTGAGCTTGCGCCTAACCTTGCCGGCCTTGCAGAGCTTGGCGCACATGTTGAGTGCGGACAGACAGTTAGCGTGCATATAAAAAATATAAACCCCGAAAAGATGAAAATTAAACTTGCGGTCCTAAGCGCTTTAAACTGTTCGCCCCCAAAGTGTGACAACTTTTATATTAAAAACGGACACATAGACGAGTGGATATATTCACCCGAGGGTGCGACAAAAATTTTACGTACTATTTTTTAGCAAAAGGCACTATTTATTTTAACGATTGACAAATGAGCCAACATGGCTTTATAATGATTAAAAGCAGCGTGCACATGTTAAAAATACATAGTAATTTACAAGTAAAACGGCGTGTTTTGTAATATTTTGTCGCATTGCAGACAATAACTTTGCAAAACAAAAAAGCAAACGCAAAGGCGCAATATATTTTAAATTTATAAAGCGCTATAATAAAATATTTAATTTTATTACACAAAACTTTTTACGCACACACCGCACAAATAAAGGGGGTATTTTTTGGAATTTGACGTATTCACTGCCGGAGTAAAGCCCGGGGGGCTAAACTCTTCAAAGCACATACGCATAATGCTTTGTTACTTATTAAGCAGTGTCCCAAAACCGTTGACGTCGGACGAGATTAAAATATCTTTGCTTGGCAAAGAGCTTGTTAATTATTTTGAGCTTGTTAGCATACTGGGCGAGCTGTGCGAAAATGGATTTATTAAAAGCGAAGACGACAAATACTACCTACTGCCCACCGGGCAGGCAATAGCAAATGCTCTTTTTGACGAAGTGCCCCTTAGCGTGCGCGAGGCAGGGCTCAACGCCGCAATAACCGCACAGCGTATGACACATAAATCTGCGCAAAACAAGGCGGAGATTGAAAAAATTGAGGACGGTTATAACGTGCACTGCCATATTTTAGAGGGCGGCCGCAAGGTGTTTAGCACTACTGTTTACATGCCCGACAAAGAGCGTGCAATGCATGTGCAAAGCCGTTTTATAGCAAGGGGAGACTCTGTTTTTGCGCTTGTGCTTTCCGGCATTACGGGTTACGACTCTATGTCTGCGGCCACGCTTAAAGTTTTACAACAAGAGATTGACTAAAAAGCGCACCTATTATACAGCCTTACAAGGGAGATGTGAATTTCACATCTCCCTTGTTTTTTATGTTTTATTTTAATTGTTAAGTTCGACATTTTCTGCAAACATTTTTTGGTACACTCTTTAAACAAGCTATAAAAAACACATAGCATTTTGGGGGTAAAAGTATTGCAAGGTGTCATTTTTATCGATATTTTAATGCTTATTAACTCGGTTATAGGCTACTTTACGCTGCGACTCGTCTCTTTTTTCGCATCAAGAGACGCTAAAGTTATAAGGCTTTGCCTCGCCTCCCTGCTGGCAGGGTTATCCGCTCTCACTGCCGTATGGACTAATGTTGCAATGCCGCTTTCAATTTTAGCAAAATTGCTGCTTGCAGCACTAATAATTGTACTTGCCTTTGGTTTTAAAAGCACGCGCTTATTTTTAAAAACACTCTTATATTATATAGTGTGTAACGTGCTTTTGGGCGGCCTTGTTGTATTGCTTGTAATGCTTGGCGCAAGCGGTATAAAGTATCACAATTTTTCAGTCTACATAGATATTTCGCCCATCTTTTTGATATTTTGCATACTTTTAATGTATCTTCTCATAAGGCTTTCTGTCTACTTATTCGGCACTGCTAAACCCGCATTAAACGCACAGTTCTCTTTTAGTTTAAGCGATAAGACAATACAGGGCACTGCGCTTATTGACAGCGGCATGCAGCTGCTAGACGCAATGACGGGCGAGAGCGCTGTTATGTGCAGCTACCCTGCGGTAAAAAGGCAGCTGGACGATGAGCTTGAGGGCTCACTAGATTTTTACTTTACACTGGGAATATTACAAAAGCCATTTTGGCTTGTAAATGTAAACACCGCAACAGGCGCTAAAATGCTGCCTGCAACACGGGCAAAACAGCTTGTGCTGTCCAAAGCAGGTAACGCTTTAAGCGCCAAGTTAAGCCGAGAAAACATCGTTGTGGTTTTTACACATACGACCATTGCCGGCGGAGAATTTGACATGCTTGTTCACCCAAATTACTTACAGGAGCGTTAAAACATGAGAAAAAAAAGCAACATTTATAACCTGTGCAAAAGAGCGGTAAAATCTATAAACAGCCTTATTTTAACACTGCGGTTAAAATTAAAATACCGAGATTACAGCTACTATATAAACGGGCCCGAAGTATTGCCGGCACCACTTAGCAAGGAGGAGGAAAAAACTGTGTTTGAAAACCTTGCAAACGGCAGTGCAAACAGCCGAGACGTACTTATAGTGCACAATTTGCGCCTTGTCGTTTATATTGCAAAAAAATTCGACAGCAGTGCAACCCCTGTCGAAGACCTAATAAGCATAGGCACAATAGGGCTAATAAAGGCGGTAAAAACGTTTGATCCCGATAAAAACATTAAGCTTGCAACGTATGCAAGCAGATGTATAGAAAATGAAATATTGATGCATTTGAGAAAAAACTCAAGCAAAAAACAGGAGAGCAGCATAGATGAGCCCATCAACACTGACGGCAACGGAAACGAGCTTTTACTGTCTGATTTGCTTGGCACCGACCAAAACGAAATAAGCAATGCGCTGGAAGAGAGCGCGGAAAAAACAGTGCTTTTACAGGCGGTAGAGCGCTTACCCTTAAGAGAAAAGCAAATAATGCAGTTGCGCTTTGGGCTTGCCGGTTTTGATGAGCACACACAAAAAGAGGTTGCGGACATGATTGGCATTTCACAAAGTTACATCTCACGCCTGGAAAAGCGCATAATAAAGCGATTAAAAACGGACCTAGAGCATTTAAGTTAACACTCCGGGTCCTATAAAAAAATTATTAAACATATAAACTTGCCGCTAAAAACTGCAAATTTGCAAAGCACATTATTGCTGTGGGTTAAAATAGTTATAAACAGCAGCGGCCGCTGTTTTTGACACGCCTTTAACCTGTTGCAACTGCTCTACCGATGCTGTTTTAACTGCCGCAACTGTTTTAAAATGCGCCATTAACGCCTTGGATGTAGACGGCCCCACACCCTGTACCTCTTGCAGTGTGGACGAATACGTCTTACTTTTTTGCGCGCGTTTTCTGTAGTCGTTTGCAAACCTGTGCGTCTCGTCTTGTATCGATGTAACAAGCTTAAAAACGCCCTTGTGCATTGCGAGCACAATCTCATCGCCACTGTCGTTAATAAGGCCTCTAGTGCGGTGTTTTGCGTCTTTAACCATGCCAAAAAGCGGTACATTCTCAAGCTTTGTGCCACTAAGAGCCTTTTTTGCCGCACTAACTTGCCCTCTGCCACCATCTATTAAAAACAAATCGGGCTTTTGCGCAAATTGCCCTGTATCTTCTGTTTCAAACCTAGCGGCTCGCCTCTTTAATGTCTGCGCAATGCTGGCATAGTCGTCGTTTTGAATTATATCCTCCATCTTAAAGCGCCTATACCCTGCCCTGTGCGGCTTGCCACTCTTAAACACAACCATGCCTGCAACACTCGTGCTATCGCCCCAGTTAGAAATGTCGTAGCTCTCTATTATCTCGGGCGGTGTTTCAATTCCAAGCAAAAAGGCCAGCTCGTCAAGCAATTTTTGCTCGTGCGCGTATCGCCCGCTCTCTCTTGCCAGGCGCTCTGTGGCATTTGTCTTTGCCATGTCCACAAGTTTTAGCACATCGCCACGCATCGGCTTGTAAATTTTAACGCCTGTGCCCTTGGTCTCGCTAAACAGCCTCTCAAGCTCCACAGCACCCTCGGGCAACTCGTCTACCGCTATGCTCTTTGGTATATCTTCGTCGTCGCCCATATAGTACTGCGGCAAAAACTCCTCGCGCAGTGTTACAATATCCTGAGAGTCGTGAAAAACAAACTCACGCTTATCTGACAGCGCACCATCTCTAAAGCGCAAAATTGCAGCGCAAGTTGCAGTGCCACTGCCTACAAAAGCCAATACGTCCTGCTCTTTTATCTCGCTCCTAATTATCTTTTGCCCACCGGATAATTTTTCAAGCGCCTTTATCTGGTCTCTCGTCACCGCTGCGCGCTCAAAATCCATGCGCTCCGCCGCCTTTTCCATGCGCTCTGTCAATATGCTCACTATCTCTTGCCTGCCACGCTTTAACATTTTATGGGCACTGTCTACCGCCTCCTCGTAGACATCGTGCGGTATTTTACCGGTGCAAACGGCCATGCACTTATTTATGTGTGCATTTAAACACGGCCGCCCCTTGCCAAAATCTTGCGGAAAACGCCTTGTGCACCTCGGCAATTTAAAAACATCATTTGCAGTTTCTACCATCTCATGCACTATATACCCCGACATATATGGGCCTAAAAACGTCGATGTTTTATCAAGTTCTGACATAAAGCCCGCCGTTATACGCGGCCAATCCTCGCTGGATATTTTTATATAGGAATAGCCCTTGCCATCCTTTAGTAAAATATTGTACTTCGGCTTGTGCTTTTTTATTTGGCTGCACTCAAGCACAAGCGCCTCAAACTCAGTATGTGTTGTTATAACGTCAAAATTATAGGCACTATTCACCATCCGCATCACTTTTGTGTCGTGCGGCACACCCTCTTTAAAGTACTGCGATACTCTTGTGCGCAATTTTTTGGCCTTGCCTATATATATAATTTCTTCTTTTTTATCGCGGATAATATAAACGCCGGGCAATAACGGCAGCATTTTTGCCTTTTCCCACAGCTGATTTTTTGTCATATCATACACCCTAAAATAAATTTTTATATAAAAATATACGGGCCGATGCAACATCGACCCGAAACATTATTTTTATTTACATATCATGGCAACTTTGCACAAAATACACACCGACTGCCGAAGCAATACAAAATGGTAAGTCATGCATCTGCCATATTAGCTATAAAAATATACGCAATTTGCAAAAACCCTACAAATTACTCGCTAAAGCCGGAATTAACTAGTTTAATTAACCCCTCTACAGCTGCTTGCTCATCTGTGCCATCGGCAATGATGCGTATTGTTGTGCCGCCAACTATGCCAAGTGACAAAACACCAAGCAAACTTTTAGCATTTACTCTACGCTCTTCTTTTTCTACCCAAATGGATGATTTAAACTCATTTGCCTTCTGAATAAAAAATGTTGCCGGACGTGCATGTAGTCCCACTTGATTTTCAACAGAAACTTCTTTAACAAACATAATATAACGCTCCTATATATGATAAATAATTAATTTAAAATCTTACACTATTATTTTATACCAAAACTGCTCTGCGGTCAACCGATTTTAAATAAACTATATATTTTTGTATCACTTTATCATCTATCGGCCTAAAATTGCCACTTCTTTGGTATATTTCACTAAAATTTTTCGGAGGGGTTCTGTAACAATAACCAAAATTTCACTTTTTGTTTGGTGGTTTTTTTACTTCACAATGTGCCTTGTATAAATCGGGCCTGCGCTGTTTTGTGCGCTCAAGCGATTTTTGAAGCCGCCATTCTTCAATTTTGGCATGGTGTCCCGACATCAAAATTTCGGGCACTTGCCTACCGTTCCACTCCTGTGGTCGCGAGTACTGCGGATACTCCAAAAGTCCGTTGTAATAACTCTCGTCCTCGTAACCCTTGTCGCACTTAAGCACACCGGGCTTAAGCCTACACACACTGTCGGCAACTACAAGCGCCGCAATCTCTCCGCCTGTAAGCACGTAATCGCCTATCGATATCTCCTCGTCTGCAAGCTCTTCAATCACACGCTCGTCAATACCCTCATAGTGGCCACAAACAAGCAACAAGCTTTTGTGTTTTGATAATTGTCTGCACTTTTCCTGTGTCAAAGTAGTGCCGCCTGCCGTCATAAAAATAATGTATGGCCGCACATTTTCTTCTTTTTCTACCTCTTTTACAACATGCATACAGCAATCGTAAATTGGCTGTGCCTGCATTATCATGCCGGGGCCGCCGCCGTACGGATAATCATCAACTTGGTTTTGCCTGTTAGTTGTGTAGTCTCTTATCTGGTGGCAATTTACTTGTATGTGTCCGTTTTTTTGCGCCCTGCCAATAATGCTCTCGCCCATAAACGCACTGCACACTTCAGGAAAAAGCGTCGCAATATCAATCCTCATCGTCGCTTTTACCCCCGTCCTCAAACATGCCGCTTATCGGCCGCACGCAGACGACTTTTTTATTTATATCAATCTCGCCTAAAAATTCGTCCACTGCCGGAAATAGATGTTTTTTGCCATCGCTGTCTGTAATCTCGTAAATATCACTTGCCGCCGGATGAGTAATAGACGTTATAACACCGTACTTTTTTCGTGTCTTCTCGTCTATAACATCACAGCCCAGCACGTCTTGGGCAAAGTATCTCCCGTCCGGTAGCTCAATGTCACTGCGCAAAAAATAAACTTGCTTTCCAATAAAAGAGTGTGCCTTATCAGTTGTGTCCACGCCTTTTATTTTTACTAAACACATGTTTTTTTGTATCCGCACATTTTCAAGCTGCAGCTGTGTCTGCCCATTACTGTCCAAAAAAACGCGCGACAAATGTGTGACGAACGATGGCTCGTCACACCATGGGTAAAGCTTGAGCTCACCTGCAATGCCGTGCAGCTTTACAAACTCACCCACTTCGATATATTGTTTCATTAAATCGCCCCTTTGTTATTAACAAATATGCCTGTTTGCGCTTTTTAGCGGCGAATTACAGGCATAACTCGCTTTCTGCCCATTACAAAGCCAACTATGCTAAAAACAATTGCCGTAATAGAAATAACAAATGACACGACCCCTAAAATTAAACCAACAAGCCTAAAAGCTCCGCCTTTTCTCATAGTATGCTCCATTCTGCCGTTATTAAACATTTTATTAAAGCCACATAAAACGGCTAGTGCGGCTTATAAAAAGCATCAAATGACACTAAAATAATAAAACTACAATAAATAAATTGCTATAGTTTATTGTTATATTATACAATATTTTGCAAAAAAGCGCAATAATACACGCACGTGCATAAGTGCACTATCAAATTAACTTTTTGCATTTTACGGCATATAATTATTGGTTTTAAACTGCTATTGTGGTATAATTATATATTATTTTATATTTGTAGTGGCGGCTTATTCTTCCCACGCAGATAAGCACTTACACTAAAAGCGATTTTTCGGAGGAAAGTTAATGAACAAAAGGTTAGACTACCTTGATTCCATAAGGTTTTTTGCTATTGCATCCATATTTATGGTGCATTTTATAGATTTCGCCAATCAAAATTATTTTACACGCGTTATGTTTTGGTTAAACTTAGTTGGCTCCGACACCGGGCTTGCCTTCTTTTTTGTACTGCTTGGTTTTTTTGCTTGCGCCACAACTAAAAGCACAAAACAAGTAATTATTAAAAGGTATTTTCAATTTACCGTAAATGTTTTGCTTGTGTATTTATTTATATTTTTTTCAAACGAAATTGTCGCAAAACTTTTTTTTGCAACCGACCAAACAGCACAGCAGGGCTCGCTGTTTGATTTTGCGCATATAGCTAACGAGCTGTCCGGCATTATAAATAATGTGCTGGTGCTAAACACAGATTCGTACTCGCCTACTCTTTGGTCTTTAACTCCCCTGTTTTTTGCCGGTATGCTTGTACTTTTGTTGTCGAAGTTTTTCAAAGAGCGCAACAAATATCAAGAACTTGCCGCCTGTTTTATCATTTTCTTAATCTTGCTATTCGCCCAAATTAACGACGAATGGGGCAGCAATCTTTACTGGGTTTCGTTTAGCCTTTTGGGCTATGCAACAAAAATAATAAGCGACATGAATTATGCAATTTTCAAAAATAAATATTTTAACATCGGCCTTGTTTTAGCTTTTTTTGTGTTAAATTATCTCGATATGCCGTTTTTATTAGAAGTATCGAGCTTTTGTCTTTTTATATTGGCCGTTATAAAACTGCCCACTGCACAAAAAATACTTGCCGTGCCACCACTGCCATTTTTGGGCAAGCTTGCTTTTTACATCTACATTTGGCACATGCCTATGCTATACGCAACTTACGAGCTTTTTACCGCCATAGGCTTATTGAATATAACTCCATACGCATGGAGCAACCCTGACACAAACATGCTGCTATTTTTGATAACTATTATATGTTTGACGATGATAGCGGCAACTATAAATTACTTTTTATACGATAAATTATTTGTGCCCAAAGTTGTAGAGCCGCTATTTGCACAAAAAAACCCTGCGCCCAATATAGAGCCAGGCAAAAAAAAACAATAACAGATCCACTGCGCAAAAAGTCGGCGCGTTAGGCCCTGCCCTAAAAAGCGGAATTTCAACAAAATTCATTAGTGTTTTTATTTTTTATAAAGGCGAAGCATTACACCTTTTTAAACACGCTAAAAGCCCTTGCCATTTTATCGGCAAGGGCTTTTTACACTAATTGTAAAACAGCTATTAAGATTAAACGCTAAATTAAACGGGATATTCGAGTGAGTTGTATTTTTCAATATCTGCTAGATATTTTTTCGCATAATACTTTGCCATTGGCAAGTTTTGCTCCAAATAATTTCCGCATTCAACTGCAGATACTCCCGGTATATCACCCTCGTACTCGGCAACAAAAGCGAACATTTCCTTAACGAGCCCAAGCACGTCTTTCGAGCTTAGCTCGCCAAACATAACAAGGTAAAGACCCGTCCTACAACCCATTGGGCCAAAATAAATTATGTCATCCGATTGCGATGAATTCCTCAAAAACGTCGCGCCTAAATGCTCAATCGTGTGCAGTGCAGGCACATCGATAACGGGCTCTTCGTTCGGCTGTGTCACCCTTATGTCAAATGTTGTAATGCCCACATTGTCTTTTTTATCCCTGCGTGACACATAAAGTCCCGGCAGCAGTCTTGTGTGATCGATAGTAAAGCTCTCTATTCTTTTCATTTTTTACTCCATTCTTTTTAGCAAAGTCTATGTAATCCAGCGCAAACTTCGGCTTTTTAAAAATTAAAAGGCATTTTATAAAATCGTTTAAATTTTACTATACCCCGGTGGCTACTCGGCTACATCTTCAAGCTCAATTTGCTTTTCAATCGCCTCTTCCCACATCATAAAAACTTCATCGTGTCGCAGTTTTTTGCGGTCTAGCTCCTCGCATATCTCGTTTATACGCACAAAATCTTTTAATATCTCAGGGTCGTTTATCTTGCCCTCTAACTGCGCAATTTCGCCATCAAGTGCAGTTAATTCCTCCTCGCACTCTTTTATTTTTGTGCGAAGCTGAGCTTTAAGCTGTCTTTGCTGTTTGCCATAAGCTGCTTTTTGCGCTGTGGGCGGTTGCTTTTGCACTGCGGCGTTGCGCTCGCTTTGTGCTATGCCCGACAAAAGCTCGTTATAACTGCCATACAGCTCTGTCTCGCCGCCATCTTTTAAATATAATATGCCGCAACCAAGGCTGTTCATCAAATACCTGTCGTGCGTTACAATAATAAGTGTTCCCTTGTAATCACAAAGCGCTGTGCCTATTGTCTGGCGCGTGTAAATATCAAGGTGGTTTGTCGGCTCGTCCATAAATAGCACATTCGCGTCTTCTAGCAGCATCTCTGCAAACCGAAGGCGCGCAAGCTCGCCACCCGAGAGCGCCGTGCACGGTTTAAACACATCCTCACCTGTAAAGCTCAACTTTGCAAGGTGATTGCGAACCTCAAGCTGTGTAAATTTAGGGTGCTTGTCCCAAATAGAGCTAATAACAGTGCCGCCACGGCGCA
>CAYJBO010000010.1:0-8399 GCA_964368295.1 uncultured Bacteroides sp. | reverse complement strand
CGAGTATTTAACGCCTGTGCCAAGCTTTACAGTGCCGGTGTCTGGCCTTAATTTGCCGTCTAAAATGCGCAAAAGCGTAGATTTACCCGTGCCGTTTGCACCTGCTATAACAAGCTTTTCTTCTCTTTTTACATCTAGGTTTAAATTTTTAAGCAAGGTTTTACCGCCAAGCGCAATAGACAACCCCTTTGCCGAGAGTACGTCTTTATAGGGCGACACATCAAAATTAAAACTTAGCTTAATGTTGTTTTTGCGCTGCATAGGCTTTTGTGTAATCTCCAACTTTTCTAACTGTTTTCGCCTACTCTGCGCCATTTTTGTGGTGCTGGCGCGCACTATATTTTTTGCTATATACTCCTCAAGCTTTGCCGCTTTGTCAACGTCTGCCTCGTGCTGTTTTAGCGCAAGCTCTGCCGCGGCCTCTTTTTGCGGAAGATAGGCAGAATAATTGCCCTTATACGTTTTTAGCTCGTTGCCCTCAACCTCAAAAATGCGGTTGCAAACGGCGTCTAAAAAGTATCTGTCATGGCTTATAACAAGCACTGCGCCATTGTAGCCTTTTAAGTATTCCTCCAGCCACTCCATTGCCGCAAAGTCCAAGTGGTTTGTTGGCTCGTCGAGTATAAGCACATCCGAGCGTTGCAAAAGCAACTTTGCAAGGCAAAGCCTTGTGTGCTCGCCACCTGAGAGCACGCAAACTTTTTTGTCGTACACTTCTTTTGGAAAAGCCATTCCGCTAAGCACTTTTTTTATCTCGATGTCCGCCTCGTAAACGCCGGATGCCTCTATTCTAGCCGTCAGCTCGTCGCACATGTGCAAAAGTTGCTCGTCATGCGGGGTTTGCTCTAGCCTTTTATTTACGCTTTTAAGCGTGTCAATGTCGGCGGTAGCGCCTGAGTATACAGTTTGCATCTCGCCGTAAACGGTTAACTCGGCATTCAACACACTGTTTTGCTCAAGGTATCCTGTGTTTACACCTTTCGCAAATACAATCTCGCCCGCATCCGGCAATAGCTCGCCTATTATCACCTTTATAAGCGTAGTTTTTCCCGCGCCGTTTTCGCCTATTATTCCTATTTTGTCCTGTCTATCCACAACAGCGCCAACGTCCTTTAAAACAACGTTGGCGCCAAAATTTTTGTGTAAGCTTTTTATTGTTAAAACCATACTTTAAATTACCTAAACACCTTACTCAGCGCAGTTATTACAAGGCTTATTACGCCCATAACTAAAAATATACCAACCATTCCCATGGCCATTACGCTCAACGCGCTCATCATATCCGTCATTTGTTATAACTCCTAACTGTTATTGGGGAATAAAGCTTAAAATTAAGCCGCCTGCTATTACGCTTGCTATCTGACCGCCAACGTTTACGCCTGCCGCATGCATGAGTAAAAAGTTTTGCGGATCTTCTTTTATTCCCATTTTATGTATAACCCTGCTGCTCATCGGAAATGCAGAAATTCCGCATGCGCCTATCATAGGGTTAACTTTATTTTTAGAGAACAAGTTTATAAATTTTGCAAACAAAACGCCGCCCGCTGTGTCGAACATAAAGGCCACTAGGCCAAGGCCCATTATAAGCAATGTCTGCCACTGCAAAAATGCCTCGTGGTGCATTTTAGTGGCCACGGTTAGGCCAAGCACTATAGTTATTAAGTTTGCAAGCACATGTTGCGCCGTCTCTGATAGGCTATTTAACACGCCACACTCACGCAACAGGTTGCCAAACATCAAAAAGCCTACAAGGGCAACGCTTCTGGGTGCTACTATGCCGGCAATAATGGTAACCACTATCGGGAACAGTATCCTCACAGGCTTGCTGATAGTTTTTTCTACATAGGGCATTCTAATCATGCGCTCTTTTTTGGTGGTAAGCGCACGTATAACCGGCGGCTGAATTATGGGAACCAACGCCATATAGCTGTAAGCCGCCACAAGTATTGCACCTGTGTAAGAAGTTGCATAATGGTTTGCCACAAATATAGATGTAGGGCCATCGGCAGAGCCAATAATGCCTATGCTCGCCGCGTCTTGCAACGTAAAAGTGCCCGGTATCAGCACGTTTATCATAGTAGCAAGCACCATTGTAAAGAAAATACCAAACTGTGCCGCACCGCCAAACATCAAGAGTTTTGGGTTTGACAATAGCGGGCCAAAATCAATCATAGCACCAATGCCGATAAATAGCAACAGCGGAAAGAGCTCGTTTGCTATACCTGCATCAAAAAGCACGTTTAACACGCCCACTTCGCCTGTTGCCTGCGTAATAGCGCCCGAGGCCGGTATATTTACGAGGATTGTACCAAAGCCCATCGGCAGCAAAAGTGTCGGCTCCATGTCTTTTTTAATTGCAAGGTAAATAAGCACGCCACCAACTACCCACATTGCAACAGTGCCTATCACATCCATAGGGCTCATCTGTAAAACAGCCCCAAAAAGCGAGCTAAAAAAAGTAGTTATCGCATCCATTTATTGTGTTCTCCTTAAATTAAATTAAGATAAAATCCATTTGCCTGTGATGCTTAGTTTTATTATATTTTTCTTTTTTATATGTTTTAGTTTTGCGCCTTTACCGTGCTCTATTGCCTGCCAATTATTTTATTGTTACACCAATTTAATACATCGTCGTACACGTCTTTTCTGCAAGTTTCGTTTAAAAGCTCGTGCCTACAATCTTTATAAAGGTTAATTTCAACATCCTTTACGCCTGCAGCTTTAGTGGCCTCAAAAACTTGCCGCACCCCTTTACCATACATGCCAACGGGGTCGTCCTCGCCGGAAATCAAATACACGGGCATGTCCTTATTAAAGCCTTGCGCGCATTTTGCATCGTTTGCACGCATTAATATTTCTACAAGCACCTCAAAGCCATTAGCTGTAAATATAAATGTGCATTTATTATCTTTTGCGTATGCCTTTACAATTTCCTCGTCCCTTGTAAGCCAATCGTACTGCGTTTTAGGCTCGCTAATCTTTTTAAAATACCCCATGTGCGTCATGCTGTCGAGCAATTTACTGCGGTGGTACTTGCCCTTTATTTTACCTATAATTTTAGCTAGCGCAAGCCCTATTTTGCCTATTGGATTAGCGCCGGAAGTGCCGCTAATTATGAGCGCGTCAAGCGTATTTTTGTGCGTGGCGGCGTACACCCTTGCAAAAAAGCTGCCCATGCTGTGCCCAAGCAAAATAAGCGGCACATCTGCAAACTGCTCCCTCGCAAGCTCGTTCATTTTTTTCATGTCTGCAATCACACAGTCGGCACCATTTTCATCGGCAAAAAAGCCGTCTCTCTCGGTGTTATTGCCGCTTGTTGCGCCATGGCCCAAGTGGTCGTTACCGCAAACAGCATAGCCATTTTGCACCATAAATTTCGCAAAATCGTCATATCTTGCCATATGCTCCGTCATACCGTGCGCTATTTGCAATATTGCAACGGGTTTTTCGCCCTTGGCGCTATACAAAAAACCTGCAACCGTATCTATGCCGTTTGCACTTTTAAACTTGATGTCGCTTTTGTGGATTTGCTGCATTTTCAATGTCCTCCTCGTCCATAACTACACCGAGCAATTCCTCGATGCGGTATATAGTGTGCTCCGGTTTTGGATCATTTTCTTGTAGCTGTGTGTTTTTAAAGTTGCACCAACAAGTGGCAATGCCTGCGGCCTTGCCGCCCACAATGTCTGCCGACAGCGAATCGCCTACCATAATCACCTTTTTTTTGTTGTCAACGCCCATTGTGCGCAGCGCCACATCAAAAATTTTTCTTGCGGGTTTTGTCGAGCCAACGCCCTCTGATGTAAACATCTCGTCTATAACATCTGTAAGCCCAAGCGCTTTTATTTTAGCCTTTTGCACCCTGTCCACACCGTTTGTAACTACGGCAAGCGTAGCAACCTCAGACAGCGCTTTGAGCGTGTCCATTGCGCCGTCATAAAGCTGTGCGCCTTTTGACAGCGATGTGAGGTAAAAATCGTTAATCCTTACAGGGTCGCCCTTTTTGTTAAGTGCGCTTAAAAGTTTTTCAAAACGTTTGACAACTACTTTGTCTTGACGCACTTCCCCACGCTCCATACTCTGCCACAACGCAGAGTTAATCTGCTTATAAAGTGCTATATTTTCATCCGTGGTATCAATTTCAAACTTAGTAAAAGTCTCATTAATCGCATACTGTTCAGACGCATCAAAATCCAGTAATGTTCCGTCTAAATCAAGCAAAACACAATAGTAATGTGCCAAATTCTACACTCCTTGCCATAATTTAATAGCATATACATTCATTATCTACTAATTTTACATTTTAGTCAATACATAAATAAAAAAAGCCACCGGCACGTTATAAAAAAGTGACAGTGGTTTGTTATATTTTTTATTATGTTTGCGCCATTATTACGTGTGCTGCCCTACTCTTTTACTATTTCGTCCTCGTAGCCCGAGGTGTCGTCTGCATTTATAGTGCTTGCATCCTGCTTTTTGCTGTTTACCAATACCGGTTTTACAACCACCTTTGCCGTTTCCGCCTTGTCGCAAGCTTCTATTGTCGGTATATAATCCTCGATTTTTGCACATATATACGCAATATTTTCGGCGGCATCCTCGGTGCACACACTCTCTTGCAAAGGCTCTTCGGCCTCGATGACTTCCGCTTGGGGTTCCTCGGCGCACGTGCACTGCGCTGTTGTGCTCTGTGTCGGTTCAACTTCAACTGCCTCGGTGCACACTCTCTCTTGCACAGGCTCTTCGGCCTCGATGGCTTCCGCTTGAGGTTCCTCGGCGCATGTGCACTGCGCTGTTGTGCTCTGTGTCGGTTCAACTTCAACTGCGGCCGCTGCATCTTCGCAAATGTCATTTGCTGCTTGTATGTCGTCTTGTGCTATTTCTATTAAAATTTCTTGTTCGGACACAAAATTTTCGGCTCCGCTTAAAAGATTTTCACTCTCACCGCATTTACAATGTGCAGGCGAGCTCTCTTTATAATTATAATCTAGCTTAGTGCTATCTCTTTGCAAGATAAGTTCTGTCTCGCTACAAGTATTGCATTTATTGCCTTGCGGTGCACTCTCGTCTGCCGGCAGACTAAACGCACTATAACAGCCGCTGCTAAGGCGCCACTCTGCGTTTTTTTTGCTGCCATTTATGTTTTTGCCCGTTAAGTTATCCATACTAACGCCCCCTTTAAGAGCATTATATGCACATCACAAGCAAATTGTGTCAAATATCAAACTCTAATTTTACACTTCTGTTAAAAAGTTGTTGCATCGTCAAATCAGGATCTTTGTCCTCATAAATTATCCCGTATACCGCCTTGCAAATGGGCAAATCCACGCCGTGCTCCTCGCTCAATTTTACAAGCGCTTTAACTGTTGTAACACCCTCTGCAAGTTCACCATATGGCGCTTTTGTAATAAATTTTTCGCCAAACTCCCTGTTGTGGCTATGCTTTGAAAATAGCGTTGCCTCGTAATCGCCAAGATGGCAAAGCCCATATGCAGAAAGCTCGTTCGCACCCATTTTATTCATAAGCCTAGCTATTTCCCTTGCGCCCCTCGCCATAAGCGCACCCTTCATGCTCGACATTCCCCTGCCGTCTAACATGCCGGCCGCAATGCCTATAACATTTTTTGCCGCCGCACCAATTTGTGTGCCCAGCAAATCATTGCCCTTATAAAGGCGTATCAAATCGGTACTCATGGTCTGTACTATATCGCTAATAACCTCGCTATTATCAGAGTCTACAACTTGACAGTTTGGCACACCGTTTAAGAAATCTTGCACATGCCCCGGGCCCACCCACACAGCAATGTTTATGTCCTGCTGCAGCTCTTGCTGTACCACGGTTGTAAGCGTCGCGCCGCTCTCACATTCAAGGCCCTTCATACACAAAATAAAGGTTTTTCCCATAACGTCAAACTCATTTATTTTTTTTGCAAGGCTACGCAAGTGTTGTGCGCTAATACACACAATTATTTTAGATGAATTCTCCAGCGCCGCACCCAAGTCGTCTGTCACATCTACATTTTCGGGAAGTGTTAAGTAGTCGTTTTTTCTCAAAGCTTTTAGCCCGGCAACACTTTTTGAGCCTTGCCTGCCCCAAAGCATAACTTTTTGCGCATTTTTAGCATGATACCAAGCTAAAAAAGAGCCCCAACGCCCGCATCCCAATACGGTTATATTCATATTTACCTCCAATAATAAACTTATAAAAGTAAAGTTATTAATAAAAATCGGCACCTATAAAAATGCAAGGGTTATCTATAACAATAGTAATCCTTGCATTTTTGTAAGTATATTATTTAATTTATAGCGCCTACAACAGACAAAATGCTTAACCGCCTTTGCCTAGTTATTACTGCGCAGTATGCTACGGTGTTTCGCCCGTTCCACCTTCTCCACCGGGATCAGTGACATCGGAGCTAATTACCTCGCTTGAAGAGGAGTCCACAGGCGGAGCAACACTGCTTGCCTCCGAGCTACTTGCAGGTGGCGGATCTGTGCTTACAGATGAGCTGCTCGGCGCCTCGCTTGACGAGGAGGAAGCAGGCACGCTGCTTGACGAGGACGGAGCCACACTTGACGAGGAGCTAACCACTACAGAGCTTGATGAAGTATCGCTTTGACTGCTACTGCTCTCGCTACTGCTTCCCTCGCTGCTAGTAGGTATATAATCCGGGTCTTTTAGGCTACACCTTGTGCAAATTCCATCCACAAAGTCGTGTCCCAACTTCTCAACAATGTTGCGTTTGTCTATACTTCCGTCCCAAAGTGTATATGGAGTGTAGCCATTTTCCGTACAAGTTGGCAGCACAGGTGTGCCCGCAACAGGTGCCGGTGGCTCTTGGCGTATATATTCAACAGTTGTATCAGGGCGCTCGTCATTTGAGCTGAGCGCATGTGTCCTTGCGTATGTCAACCAGGCTCTTGCTCCTGCCTCGTTTATGTGCAGACCGTCGGCCGAAATATATTCTGTTTTCATAAAGCCTGTGCTTGGGTCTTTAAAAGTTTCGGCTGTGTTTAAAAACGGCAGGCCCAACTCCTCGCACATTGTTACAAGTGCTTTATTGTACTGGTCAATTGTCTCTTGGCTTACGTTAGGGTAATCTCTAACCTCACCGCAAGGCGGTATTGCACCTACAATAATATCGGTGTATTCGTACTGGCTTTGTATGGTTGATATCAAGGTTTCGTAATTATTTATAAATGTGTCTACAGAAACACCGCCACCGGCATCGTTTGTGCCAAAGGTTAAAATAATTCTGCGTGGTTTAACCATTTCTATAGCGTCGGGTATAGTGTAAATTTTTAAATCGTCCTCAAAAAATACACACGGCACACTAACAGCGCCCTGCACTGTCATGCCAACCATGCCCATGTAGCTGTTAAGCGACACAACGTCGTAAAGCTCGTTTAAGCGCACGGTGTTTGAATCGCCAACAAATACGGTGTCATTGATATAATTTAACCCTGCGTCTGCCGTAAGCGGCAAAATTACGCCGTCAAATTCTTCTGCATCTATTGTGTTTTCGTCCTTGTCGTACCCTGCCTCAGAGCCCTGTACAGTTTCTTCAGAAGTGCCCTCGGCTGTGCCGACTGCAGGCGTGCTTAATATTAAAAAAGAGCCCACTATTGAAGTTACCAAAAAAGCCGCACAGCAGCAAGTTACCATATACACAGCTTGTTTTTGCCTTTTTGGCAGTTTTTTAAACAGCTGAGGCCATTTTGATATATTACTAAAACTAAATTTTTGTTCTTTTGCCACTATAAAGTCACCTTTGCCTTTCAGTATTTGCGCACTATGCAAAAATCTTTTTACTATTTTTTTTGCAATTATTTAAGTTTTTTAACATGCCTTAAACTTAAGCATGCGCACACCGCAACATTTTATTTTGTCCTTACACTATATGTTATGCAATTTATGACAGCATCATTCTATCATTTGCAAATTCTCCGCCGCTTGCCTCTTCAAATTTTAAAAGCAAGTCTGCAACGGTAAGTTTTTTCTTTTCCTCGTGGCTTACATCGTAAATTATGCTTCCGTTGTTCATCATTATAAGCCTGTTGCCAAAGCGCAGTGCATCTTTCATGTTATGTGTTACCATAAGTGTCGAAAGCTTTGACTCCGCTACAATTTTTTCGGTTAGTTCCAGCACCTTAGCCGCCGTTTTAGGGTCTAGTGCCGCCGTGTGCTCGTCTAACAGCAGCAGCCTTGGGCTTTGCAATGTCGCCATCAACAGCGTTATTGCCTGCCTCTGTCCGCCCGACAAAAGGCGCACTTTACTTGTCATTCTATTCTCAAGTCCAAGGTCAAGCATCTGCAATTTTTGCCTGTAAATTTCTCTCTCGGCGTTTTTAATACCCCAAGAAAGTGTGCGCGTCTTGCCCCTTCTGTACGCCATTGC
>CAYJBO010000009.1:34563-52840 GCA_964368295.1 uncultured Bacteroides sp. | reverse complement strand
TGCATAAATTTAGCTAGTAATTTGCATAATATAATTTTATAATAAATAATTAATTACGTCAATATAAATAATAAAATTGTTACTATATTTGACATAATGATGTAAAATTAGTCGTTGTTTTGTGAGATAATTCAAAACAGTGGCGGCGCGACAGAACAGTGGCTTTACATTAATAAAGTCGAATAAAAAAGTGCAACACAAATTACAAAAAAACGCATTTAATTATTAGTTTTTTCTTTAAATATGTGTGTAAAATCTTCTTGTAATAAATATGGCAAAGTGGTATAATTTATTGGTAATACACATAAAAATTGTTGGCATTTATCGTACGTAAGTTAACTATAATATAAACTAAAGGGGATACCTTGATGGATAGTCAGTGCAGTGGTGTAAACAACAAACTTTTAGACAGTAGGTTTAATATTTTAAGCTACGAGCAGTTTCTTTTAGACAGCAAGACAAAAAAATTTACAAAAATATGTATGACCGAAGTTATTAACGCCGACATGATGATTGCCACTTTTGGCGAGGGGCGCTATAACAGGTCAAGTGCCGAAATATTGGCGATGGGCAATCAGGCGTATAAAATGATGGGCATAGACCATTTAATACATGTTTATACACACACCTACAATACGTTTATGGCTGTTGCAACGGATGACATCAGTGATGATGACTTTTATAATTTGATGAAGACTAATCATGAGCAGTATGAGCTTATGAGGGCTCAACAAACGGGACTTAGCGGTGTTTCTAGGTTTGCGGTGGCTTTTGGTGACAATTTAATCGACCGTGTGTTAAGTGCTTATTATGTTAATAAAAATCATCAAAATAATTTTTTAGTAGCGTCGGACGAACGTGAAATATTGAAAAAAGAGCAGGAAAAAAACGTTAAAATACTGGATATTTTAACATACGCTATGGAAAACGATAAAGTTGTACCGTTTTACCAGGGCATATATAATAACGACACAAAAGATATTAGAAAATACGAGGCCTTGATGCGTGTTTATGACAACGAGGGCAATTTATGCATGCCGGGGATGTTTTTAAACGCCGCTAAAGAGCTTAAGATGTATTTGTCGCTGAGCAAAATTGTAATAGACAAAGCGCTTAAAGATTTTGAGGGAAAGCAGAGCGAGCTCAGCTTTAACATTTCTTTGCTAGACGTTCAATCGGATGATTTTAGGCACTGGCTAATTGAGAGATTAAAACAGCACCCAACACCTGAAAAGATAATTGTTGAGTTTGTAGAGACGGAAAATTATAACAATATTAATTTGTTGTTTGAGTTTTTGAGAGAAGTTAGAAAATTAGGGTGCAGAATTGCCGTTGATGATTTTGGTGTTGGATATGCTACGTACACCTCAATAATGTCTTTGAAGCCGGCGATAATTAAAATTGATGGGGATATTATAAAAAATATTTCGACAAGCAACGACAGTAAAATTATATTGAAAGCTATAAAATATATGGCGGACTTAATAGGCTCTGAGACGGTTGCAGAATTTGTGGAAAATGAGGAAATTCAAGAAGTTTCTTTGCAAAACGGTATAAATTATTCTCAAGGTTATTTGTTTGCAAAGCCCGAGCCTTTTAATAATCTAACTGTTATTTAATAAAAATACCGCTTGTAGCTGCCTAGCTCAAGCGGTTTGTGTTTTTTTGATTCTATTTCAATTGTAAAGCCAACTAAAATTATGGCAAGCTCAATTGTCAGCAATTTTAAAAATTGCTTTTCGTATATCTTTTTGTGTTTGCGTGCATAAAGTTGGCTTGTGCAACTCATTTGCCATAAAAATAGCAAAAGAAGAGCTATCAAGCTTAACCGTGCTGTATGTGCCGCCGCTATAAAACCCAATATCAGAGGTTAAATCATATTCGGTTATTAATTTATCGGGGGTTAAACATACCTCGCAGTACTCTTCGCCTGTAATATCAGTTTGCAAATCTAAATATTTTTTGTGCAACTCAAAATTAACATCCTGTGCACACTTTGTCTTTGCGTTAATTACAGTTACAAAAACATTATCTTCGTCTATTTCTGTTTTGCCCAGTGGTAATTTTGATAAATCGTTTTGCATAATAAAATTTATTGCGGTGTCTAAATTTTTACTGATGCCTTTGTACTGACTAATGTTGCTGATTTTGTCGTATATCATAATGCACCTCGGTTGTTTTTTTATGAGATTAAGCACGTTTAATTGCAAAACATAAAAGAACTTATTATTAATAATGGTGACGGTTATCGCATGTGGAAACCTTAGTTTATTCTATAACTGGCTTTGCGCAACCGGCAGAAAATGCGGGTAGCAAAGGCAACGTCCTAATATGTTTTAGCTTAAGTTTTTTATGTGCGTCTGTTATAACTTTTTTAAGGTTATAACACGCTGATTATACAATGAATTACACCAAAAGTCAACAAAACTGTGTGCTACACAAGGTGCTGGGTTAAAAGCTAGGGGCACTATTGTTTTTGTTATTTAATTCAAAATTAATTTTATAAATGATATATTTAATATAAGAACTTTACAATGCTAATTGCAGCGTAATTTTTATTATCTAACCTTTAGTTACTACAATATAATTTAAACATATGTTATTATTAAATAAACAACAATATCATCAAATTTTGGGCGTGCCACGCACAGCCCGGCTATTGCAGAGAGGGTTATTTATTATGAAAAAAATATGTGCTTTATTATTAGTAGTGGTGTTGGTGCTCACAGGTTGTGGCGCTTCAAACACATCTCCGTTAAAGGGCCTAGTAGTTGACGGCGTAAGGGCAGAGATGGTCCCCGGAGAGATAGTATTAATGAATGAGATGGGCGTAACTATAACAGAGGTGTATTCGGCGGCGAGTACAAACCCCGACTTTGGAGAAAACCTTTTAGGCGGCGCAACTTTTGACAGTGGCACATCGTTAACATGGTACATAGCTGACATGACAGCGACACAAGATTTATTGTTTGTTGATAGTAGCGGCAACTCGTATGCGGTTTTGGATGTTCCTGTTGAGGACGCTATAGTTGTTACAGTTGGGCTTACTACTGATGATGGCACTACACCTTACCCCATTGCAATTGTATTTGATAGCGAAGGCAATGAGTCGGCGCGTATCAATGGTATACATCAATATTCAGATAGTGCAGATTCAACAGGGTTTACAACACAGGGCAATTACATATTTACGGTAAATAATAGGTCAAGCTATGATATTTATTCAATAATGATTGGCATTGCAGGTGCATCATCTAGCCATGATATCGATGTTTTGCCGGCTGTTTTAAAAGCAGATACCAGCGTTGATGTGACAGGTGTTGCGTCTATGGGTGACTGGTCTAATACAGAGTGGACTATTTATATTACAGACGTCGATGGTGACACAAGCGCATCTTACGATACTTTTAACCCGTGGTTGCTGTCTGCTGTGGATATTTCATGGGACAACGATGCCGGCGGATATGTGGCTCAATTCTTTTATTGATAATTAAAGAACGGATAGATTATGAATAATATAGACAGATATTGCTATGGGCCTGTCACTGCTAATTCGATTGAATTTGTAGACGGGACGTTAGAAATAACAGTAACAGGCTCTGCCTTGAGAGAGAGCAAGGCGGTATATTTAGGCTGTGTATATTGCCAAATAGAAGAGGATATTGAGGGCGAGCGTATTTTGCTTGTCGAGAGGGTGAGTGCCGACGATTTACTGTCTATGCATAGCAATAGCTGTGTGCAAGCTTTTTCTCAAATAACATCAAATATTGATAGGGCTATTGAACGCTGGAGCAGTGAGGGGTATAATTTCTATATGCATCACTCCGACATAGCCGGCAAAGAGTATATAGTGGTTGCGCAAAAATTGACGTTTAGGTAATTTGGAGGTTTTTTGAATACTTTAAAAAATCAGATTAAACAGGCCGTATGGGGCAAAGAATTAACTTTAAACAGAAAAATATTTAATATTTTGGCTATGGCAGGTTTTGCTATTAGCCTTTTTATGACGTGCGCATCTTTTTTTTCAAACAGCTCTGTGGGCGAGGCCGTGGTAAACTTTACAAGTGCGCTGTTTTCTTTGGGGATGTTGCTTTTGCACGTAAAAACTAAAAATTATCACCTGTGTAGTGTTATAACAATTTCGGTTATTTTTTTAGTGGCGTTTCCTGCGCTGTTTTTTAGTAGCGATGGATATAAAGGCGGTATGCCGTCGTTTTTTGTGTTTGCGGTCATTTTTACTATTTTTCTTGTGCGCGGTAAAATAATGCTTGTGCTCGTTGCATTGCAGTATATAGTGTTTATAGCTATATCCTTTTATGCGTATTATTATCCCAATAGCATTATATTTTATCGCAATGAATTTGACCTTTTACTCGATATAATCTTTGGGTTTGTGTCGGTTAGCCTTGTGCTTGGCGTAACCATGTTTTTGCAGTTTAGGATGTATTTAATACAGCAAAAACAGCTAGAACAAGCAAGGCTTGATGCCGAGCGAGCTAACAGGGCAAAAAGTGCGTTTCTTGCAAACATGAACCATGAAATACGCACTCCCATCGGAATAATACTCGGCACGAATGAGATAATTTCCCGAGACGCACACTCAAAACAAATAAAAGAGCAAGTTGCAAAAATAAAAAGCGCGGGAGAACTGCTAGACGCACTGATAAATAACGTGCTCGATTTTGTGAAAATAGAGGCTGAAAAAACGGTGCTTAATCCACAGACTTATTTACTCTCGGGCTTGCTTAATGAGATTGAACAGTACAGCAGGATTTTATGTAAAAAAAAGGAGCTTGAATTTACCCTTGCGGTAGAGCATAACGTAAGTGATTATTTGATAGGCGATGCGCTGGCTATAAAGCAGGTGCTATTAAATATTATTAACAATGCAGTAAAATACACAGAAAAGGGAAGTGTAACACTGCATGTAAAGCAAATACAAGCCGAAAATAACGAAGAGCTAAAGCTAAACTTTATAATATCTGACACAGGCATAGGCATAAAACAAGAGGAAGTAGACGAAATATTTGACGCATTTAAGCGCATAGATAGAAATAACGGCAGATATGTTGAGGGTGTGGGGCTTGGGCTATCGATAGTTAAGCAGCTGCTAACGCTTATGAAGGGCGACATTGAGGTTGTGAGCATATTTGGCAAGGGCAGCGACTTTAAGATATACATACCACAAAAAATTGCGCCGGATGCGCCTAAAATGCAGATAGAGGACACGCAGAGCACATTTATAGCGCCTGCTGTTAAGCTCTTGGTAGTCGATGATAATAACGAAAACCTATTGTTAATAAAAGCTTTGTTAGAGCGCACGGCAATGCAAATAGACACGGCGCAAAATGCACAGCAGTGCTATGATTTTATGTCAAAAAAGAAGTACGATGTGCTGCTTATGGATTACATGATGCCCGATATGAACGGCGTTGAGCTTGTGAGCGAGCTCAATAAAAAATATAAACTCAATGTGCCCGTTATAGCTTTAACCGCAAATGCAGATTCAAACACAAAAACGTATCTTTTGCAAAATGGGTTTAGCCATTACCTTACAAAACCTGTAACATGGCAGCTTATGGAGCAAGCTATTTTGCAATACATACCAAAAGAAAAATATAAAATTGTTGAACTTTCAAGAGAAGATAGTAGAGACGAGAGATTTGAAGAAATAGTAAAATTGAGTGATAAACTTGAGGAGTGTGGAATTGACTGCGACATGGCGTTTCATTATTCTGCAAATAATTACGAGCTCTTTTATAAATCGATAATAATTTATTTATCGCATGTGGACGATGAGATTATTAGCGCCGAGAAGTTGCTGGAAAACAGAGAGTTTGAATCTCTTTACTTTGTTGTACACTCTTTAAAAAGCAGGGCTAAAAACATAGGCGCAAACAAACTGTATACTACAGCTGCGGAACTAGAGCCTTTGTGCAATTTAAAAAAGCAAGAAGAGTTATGTGCAAGGATGCCGTATTTATTCTATTTGTGGAAGAAAAGCAAGACCGGGCTTTTGATTATTAAAGAGAGTGTAAAGGGTGATTTTGTTGTATAAATATCACATATTGCTGGTGGACGACGATGTTTCTGTGTATGAGAGTGCAAAAATGCTTTTGGGCGACGAATATGAGCTGTCTTATGTGGATAGGGGAGAAAAAGCTATTGCTTTTCTGTGCGATGAAAATCAATACCCCGATTTAATTTTGATGGACGTTATGATGCCCGAAATGGATGGGTACAGCACAATGAAGGCGATAAAAGAGAACAGAGCGCACAAGGATATTCCCATTATGTTTTTAACTGGTGCAACCGAGGCCGATTTTGAGCTTAAAGCATTAAAGGCAGGCGCAAAAGATTTTGTTGCAAAACCATTTAACCCTGCAGTTTTTATTGCAAGGGTTGAGCTTTGCCTTTTTGCCGAAAATAATTTAAGCTATGAAAAGATAGGCGCGGTAACCTCCGATTTATCTTCGACGGAAATAGTGGTGCTAAAATACATATCAAAAGGTTATTCTAACGAGGATATATCGATTGAACTGCACTATTCTTACGGTTACATTAAGCAAATAGTCTCGCGAATATTTGATAAATTATCGATAGCCGGGCGCAAAGAGCTTAAAAAATTTTATAGATGAGCATTTTAGTTTTATAGCGAAAAACTACATAAAAAACCGCTTAAAAGGCTGTGGGTAAGCCTTTTAAGCGGTTTTTGTTTATAAGTAAAATTGCAAAACTGTATTTTACTGTTAGTTTATACAGTTGTTTGTTTCTTTTACATATTGTCTAGGTTATCTCTGGCTTTTTGAAGTGCGGCCTCGGCACTTTTTATGCCGTTTGGGTCAGATTCTTCTACGGCAGAGCCTTTTGTGGAAGCGGCGCTGTTAGTGGCCTTACCATTTGCAAGTTTTTTAGCACCCACTGCGCCTGCAATTCCGGCAGCTGCGCCTGCCATGGCAACTCCCGCGCCTAGCGCCACACCGCCTAGCCCTGCGGCGGTGGCGGCCTCTGCGCCGGCTGTTGTTGCCGCTACGCCGGCATTAACGCCGGCAAGTGTGCTGTCTGCGCCAACCTCGGCGCCCATTACCGCACTTACTGCGCCAACCTCGGCACCGGCTACAGCACTTGCAGCACCAACTTCGGCGCCGGCAACAGTGCTTGCTGTGCCTGCCGCTACTCCTGCCACAACAGAGGTTGCCGCTATGTCGCCAGCTCCGTCTGATATAGTAACAGGGTTTTTGTAAAAATCACGAGAATGTGCCCTTGTGCCCTCGGCTCTAGTGATGTTTTTTGTCTCTGTGCCTGTGTATTGCTCAATAATTTCGCCAAGTGTTGCAGATGCTATTGCCAAGAGCTCTGCCTTGGAGCCCATGTTGCTTGACACATTTATTAGCGAGGTTCGTGCTGTCGCAAGCAGCTCGTCTTGGCCAAGATTTGCGGAAGCTGCTGTCACTTTTTCGGCAAGAGCCAACATCTGGGTTGAAACATTTTTCATCTCATCTATCTGCTGCTTTAGCAAGTTAAAAGACACTTTATATTCTGACATTTGACAGATGTTCCTTTCTTGATTAAATAATATGTGCGAACACCCAAAATTGATGTATTATCTCATTGGGTTAGATGAGAGTTTGGGCAAATCCTCAGCAGCAGATTTTACCTGCTGTATGTTTCTCTCATAGTTGTCTGCGGTCTCGTTTAAAGACGTAATGGTGGCCTTTAATGTCTCGATATATTCGCTGCAAGTAGCTTTAACACTGTTAAAACTAGACATATATTGGTCGGCCGCCTCACCGGTCCAAAGCGTTTTTAGTTTCTTTGTCTCGTCTTCCGCCTGGCTTATCAGCGTTGTGTATGTCTTTTGTATGCGCTCCATCTCCGAGGCATACTTGCGCAGTTCCTCGGGGCTTACCCGTAATTCTTCGTTTATAGCCATTTTGCCTTGCTACCCCTTTCTTTACCTTTATAACACTATTTTTTGTAATTTTACCATTGCAATTATTGCTAAAAGGCGTATAAAAATTAGTTTCCAAGCATAGAGCGTATTGTGTCTGCGGCAGTGCTCTCTGCCTTTACATATGCATCGTTTACACCTTTAAGGCTTCTTGCGGCCGTGTCAATTACGGCGGCCATTTTTTCAAGGTCAGGGGAGTGCGCTGTAAATTCGTCCATGTATCTGCCCGATGCCTCACCGTGCCATTTTGAGGATAACTGCCCCATAATTTCGGTAAGTTTTGAGTGTGTCGAAACCATAGAGACGCTTATGTTTTCTAGCTCGGTTGAGGCTTCTCTCAATTTTTGTAAATTGGCGGTTGTGCTTGCCATATCAAAATCATTCCTTTCAAAACAATGCGAGTGCAATATTAAAAATAACATTAATATTTGCGCACACTGTTTAGTGGGTTTGTAATAGGTAAAAGTTTAATTTAAACGCCGGCACCGCGCGCGGCGTTTTCCTCTTCCATACGCTTTAAAGTTGCGGCAGAGGTTGCAATGTAGTCTGATATTTGCTTTAACTGCTTTGCATCCAGTTCAACTTCTTCACGCTTTTTTTCTAAAAATGTGCGAAAAGCCTTGCCGCTGTCGCCGGTCCAAGCGGCCGCAACGCCTTCTGATATTTCACCGAGCGCCTTTGCGCATTTTAAAGACAACTCACTTGCGGCTAGCTCAACTTCTTTTTGCTGTGCCATTGTTTGCTGATAATTAAATGAATATGCACTCATAAATAATTTTCCTTTCGGTATGTAGTAGCACAAATTACTTCATGGAACTGCCGCTAAATGATAGAGAGCGGCCTGATTCTACGGCATGCTTTTCCGATTCGTTATAAATGCCGGCCAGCTCGTTTAAAGTGTTGCAGTAGCTATCCATGTTTTTTAATAGCTGTTCGCCACTCGTTTTCATAGAAGAAGCCATGCCTTTAACTCTGTCGGACGAGGAGCCTTGCCATGCACTCCGCAAGCTGTTAATCTCACGCATATATGTATCAATACTCTGTGCAATTTGCCCCCGAGCAGCGGCTATTTCTTCGCTCGCCGCCAAAAATGCTTTGGTTTCAATTTTAATTTCAGAGCCTGCCATAATGTACACCTCTTTCTCACGTTATCTCAGCGATGATACTTTGCTTAAAATATCACTCTCCGCAGTGTCAAATGCCTGCGCCATATTGCTAAGTAAATCGCAGTTTTCGTTAAGCTGCGTTATCATTTCTTCCATTGCGTCTTTGTCTTTTTGGTACGCCTGCATAAATGCGCTCTTTGCCTCAGATGTCCACTGTTTGTCAAGGTTTGTAACCGCTTCGGAAAATTTTTGGACACCTGCCGCTATGTTTGAAGCTTCTGTTTGCATGCGCCCCACGGCAGCGGTAATTTTTTGAGAATTGACGTTGCTTGTTTCTGCCATAAATACCGTCCTTTCTTAATGTCGCATCGACTTTAAATTAATATTATTGTGTCACCGCTTTTTACATCAACTGAAGATAGTATCTCCTCGTTGCTTAAAAGGCCCCCTAAGTTTTTAGAGCAAAACAATACTTGTGACAAGTCTGTAAAAATTTCTCTGCCCTCTACAAGAGAGATTTGTTTTATAAAATCGCCTTTTACTCTGCCCACGCTCATGTTGTTATCCAGTGAGAACTCATAAGTTTTAGCACTGCCGGGCACTTGAACATCTAAAAATATTTTAGCCATTATTTGTCCCTCCTATATAATGTCGTCCGTCGCCGCAGCGAGGGGCGTAACAATTTTTACAAGCTTATCTTCTTCGCCTTGGTTTGATGTGTAGCCACTGCCTGCAGGAAGCTGCCTTGCGCTGTCGGAAGCAGACATTTCAAAACTAAGTGCGCCTTGCTGGTCAAACATGCCGCCAAGATGTGTGCCTGTGTTATGCGAGGACCATGTGCGCATTAAATCAAAACGGGCGTTGTCGAAGTAGTCGTCCGGTAACATTGCGGCAAATAAGTTAATTTTATGCTCTTTTCCCTTTTGCAGTGCAATCTCTAAAAATTCGTTCATTTGCACACGGCTACTGTATACAGCTTGCATAAACATGTTCATGTCGCCTATAAATAGTGCGATACGTTGTTCTTTTTGCATTGCAAGCTTAACTTCTTTTGCGCTGTCTCTCGCATCGTTTACAATTGCATTGCGCCTTGTAAATTCTCCTACAAGCATATTTTCCATAAGTGCAAACAATTCTTCGTCGCTGTGGCAAACTCCGTCAAAAATACCTAATTGCTCAAGCTCGCTGCCGGCCGTGTCGAAGAGGTAAAGCTTTGCACCCTTGTTTTTTACTTGCATTGCTATAGATTTCATAAGCTGTTTTTTGCCTGTGTCGGCAAAGCCGCTTACGGTGTAACAGAATATTTTATCAAGGTCAGCCGTAAAAAGTTCGTGGCTGTCGGCCTCAACGCCTATCGCAACAGTGTCTGCGTCCAAAGCCTTAACTGCGTCACTTTTTACAAATTCATCACAGATAATACCTTCAACTTTTGCGCCTAGCTTTTTAACGCCCTTGTCGCCCTTAAGCTCTGCAAACTTTCTGCGCAATGTCTGTGCCGGGCTTGCACCGGGGTCCTCTTTTACACACAGAGCCACCTGGAACTCAAGCGGCATAGGCGCTTTGATAAGGCCACGGCCCGCCGTGCGGCTGTCCGGCATTATGTCGCTGCGTATGCCCAAAACAGACTCGTACTCAAACTTATCTGCCATTTGCAGTGCGATGCCGTTTGTGAAGTTTTGCCTCATGCGGCCTCGAATGTCGCCGGTGTTGTTTATAGCAAGTACTATAAAGATACCGTAGCTTGCGGCTTCACGCGTTAGCTGAATTAAAGTGTCCTCATAGCGGTCGTAGCTGTCTGCAAATGCAACGTAGTTATCTATAAAGAACAACAAAGCAGGGCAGTCCTTAGATTGAGTTATGTAGTCACGGTAAGAGCCGATACCCATTTGGCTAAACTTGTTTTTGCGCTCGGATAGTGTGTTCTTAAGCAAATCAAATACTTGTTCAATTTTATCGTCCTCGCCCTCAAACATAACGCCGCCAACCTGTGGCAAGTCTGCAAAAACAGTCATGGTGCGGCTGGAGAAATCGGCTATGTAAATATTTACCTCTTCGGCTGTGTATTTAGTTACAGCGCTGTAAATAAGTGTTTGTAACAGCGTAGTTTTGCCGCTGCCGCCACTGCCGCACACCAAAAGGTGTCCGTCGCGTAAAAAGTCCACACAAACGGTAAACTGGCTTTGTGTTTTTGGACTGTCTGCAAAACCAACAGGCAATAAAAGCGAAAATTCATCTTGTTTTTGTGGTACTTCAAGCTGTTCTAGGTACACTGAGCTTGCAAGCGGCTCTAGCCATATCTGGCGAAGACTCGCAATATCGTTTTCGCTTGCAACGCAGCCCAAATGCTTTACTATGGCGTCTAGCTGTGTAAGCTTTGCAATGTTATCGCTCTTTTTCTTGCTCTTTTTCTTAGGCACAGCGTTTTTGCCAACTATGTTTAAAAGCTCTACTTTTGAGTTTTTATCGTCTGTAAATGCAACGTTAGGCGTGTATTCTGCGCCGGACCATCCGCTTTGGAACTCGTCAAAAATTTCATCGCTGCCAACTTGGAAGTATCCTCGTCCTGTGCCTGTAATAAATGCGGCATCAGGGCGCTTTAACATCTCGGTAGAGTCTTGCTTATCGGCAACACGCAAGCACAGGCGAAAACGGGTGTTAGACCATATTTCATCGTCTACAACGCCAGACGGCTTTTGAGTTGCGAGTATTAGGTTTACGCCAAGCGAGCGACCAACACGAGCTGCGGACACAAGAGCACGCACAAACTCGGGCTGCTCTTTTTTTAGCTCTGCAAATTCGTCTGCAATTATTAGTAAGTGGGGCATGGGCTCGCTTGCCACACCGGAGCGATACAGCTCAATATAAGCATCGATATGTTTAACTTTGTAGTCGTTAAATACTTTTTGGCGGTGCTTAATCTCTGCGTTGATGGACAATAATGCCCTGTCGGTAGCGTTGCCGCCAAGGTTTGTTATAACGCCTGCAAGGTGCGGCAAGCCTAAGAAACTTTGAGCCATTCCGCCGCCTTTGTAGTCGATGAGTATAAAGGCAACCTCGTGCGGGTGATAGTTTACGGCCAATGAGAGAATATAGCTCTGAAGTGTCTCTGATTTACCCGAGCCGGTTGTACCTGCAACAAGTCCATGCGGGCCGTGATATTTCTCGTGTATGTCGAGATATAGCGGCATACCGCCGGATTTATAACCTATCATGGCTTTCATGCTCTCGTACGTGCGGTTTTCAAGCCATTTTTTCATAACTTCAAGGTCGTCTACGTTGGATGTTTTGTACATGTCTAGGAAAGTTAAAATTTCAGGTATTGCAGACGATGTGCCTAGCTCTCTTACTTTAAAGCCCGAAAGTTTTCTTGTGTAGGCGTTCATATCGTGGACAGGCAACTGTGTAAAAGCTAAATTTGTCCGCTCATCAAAACTGCCGTTTGTGCTGTAAAAGCCGTTGTAATCTTCATCGTCTCGTATAATTGCGCTGCATGCGGCAGGCAATTTATCGGTTGAGCTAACGGGGAGAATAACCGTTATGCCGAGCTCTTCTGTAGGCGAGAGCAGGTATTTTGCCATAGGCTCGTTTTCAATCAGTGAGATGTCGCCTATAACTATTACGTAATGTGGCAGAATTTTCTCCTCGACTTTTTTGCCTTTGTATTTTTCAAGGCGGTCGCGCACAACAGTAGAGAGGAAAAACAACACGTCACCGACGCTGTTTTTGTCGTTGGCAATCATGCGCACACTGCCTTGCGGTGCCCATGTGTGTGGCAAGTATCTTGCGTGGTCCCACATGTCAAATTCGTTCATGGGGTAAATAAATGCGGTGCGCAGTTCGGTATACGTGTGGAGTGCCGTGAGCTGTGAAGTTATTACCCTTACGATATTTAACGCATTTGCACGGTTTTTGCTAACAACACCAATCATCATATTGCTGTCTAGCGAGATCTCTGACGGCACGTTGTCCATCGAGAAAGTTCTGGCTTTTATGTTCTCGAGGCTGTCGTTTAGTGGGTCGTAAGCAACAATGCCTTGCTCTTTTGCAATTTTAACCTCATTAAATGACGGGATGTTGCAATTGCCAAGCGTCACATGCAAAAAGTCTGCATGGACACTGCTTTTCTCCCATAGCCTTGGGCTTTCTGTCATTGCAAAGCTTACAGCTTGGCGTGCATCGGGCAACATTGTATAAAGCACCGCTTTGTTGTAGTCCATTTTATGCGATATTTGGGCACTCATCTTCTCGAGGTATTGGTTGTAGCTATTAATGCGGAAAGACTCGGTATTAGCTGCCTCTTCGCGGTTGTATTTGATGTTTAAAACTGCCCAGCCACCGCCAATAACAGCAGCGCCAAGCGACATTACAAGTGCGCTTGCAATGTTAGAGCTGCCGCCGTTTAGCATAGTGCCGGCAAGCATAGGTATAACCATTGTAAAAGATGGGCCGAGTGTCATAAATAAAGGTTGTTGCTTATGGGTGGATTTTGTTGGGGCGCGCTCGATGCTAAAAGTCTCCCTGTCGATAAGCTCTACTTTACGAGGTGTTCTCAAAAAATATTGGTCATCGCTAGAAACTTCTTCAACCGTATCGCTAAACTCAGTGGGTTCTATTTTAATTTTTTTAAGTTGCTGCTCACTCACAGTGCACTCGCCCTTGGGGTTATTAACAGCAAGAACATTGTCGAGATAAACTATTTTTAGGCCAACTATGTAAATGACGTCGCCGTAAAAAAGCTGTTGCTTTGATGTTAGAAGCCTGCCGTTAACAAAAGTGCCGTTGACACTGTTTTTGTCGTCGATAAAAACAGTGTCGCCCTCAAGTGTTATTTCTGCATGGGTTGGCGAACAAAACCTGTTTGCATAAGTAATTAAATTGCCTGTGGGCTTGCTGCCTATTGTGACAGCGGTTGTGTTTTTTAAGTTTAAAAAATATTTGTCAAAAGACGTGTTGCCTACATTTGCCAAAGTTACAGTTAGCGAAAACACAATATCTGTGCCTTTTACAGTACAGTTTAGCAGTTTGCCGGGTTCTAGCTCTGTCTTTAAAGTTGGCACTTCATCGATAGTAATGCTGTACTGGGTAGAGTTTTCAAGTGTCCAAACACCGCCCCAAACTTCAAGAGGTAAAACTATGTCCTCTGTAAGGCCGCTTATAGATGGGCGAATTTCAATCGGGTGAGATTTATTATCAACAGCCGGTAGATATATTTCTTGAAAGCCGTTTTCAAAGATGGTTGTAACAAGTAAGTTGTTCATTCAAAATTTCCTTTCAGCTTTAATTTGTGTTTGTTTTTATTTGGTATTACTCTGTCGTAAATACATACTCTCCCTGATAGTTAACGTCGTAAATAGTGTTTTCATCTACTACGTCTAAAACAGTAGTGTAGTAGTCCGAGTCTAAAAATACTCTGTTGTCCTCTACATACCAAGTGCCTTCAAACGCCTCAAGCTGTGGGGATACTCCCGATGCTGTGCCGTCCTCATTTAAAATAATATACACATTGGAGTCGTAATTATGCACAAACGAAGGCTGTTCACCACCACTAAAAGCGGACACAAGTATTGTGATAAGTAAAATGAAAAAAACAACTGCACCGGCAGCTATGCCTATTTTAATCTTAGTAGAATTAGGACCCAAATTGTTTAAAGTTATAGTGCTGCCTGTTGCTACTTGCCCAATAGGTGGCGGTGGTGGGGCAACGCTTAGCGGGGCAGGGTTTTGAACGACAGGTTGGGCTTGAATTTCCGAGGCAATTCTTGCCTTTTCAATCTCCGCTTGCCTGCGGCGCTCTTGCTCTTCCTGCTGTATTAAAATAGCGTCTTCCTCGGCCTTTTTTTTGCGCTGTGCTACTTCCTCTTCAAGGCGGCGCACCTCTTCCTCAGCGGCTAGGCGTGCGGCTTCTTTTTCAGCGGCAATGCGCTGCTCCTCTTGCTCTGCTATTTGCTTTTTACGAGCTGAAACAAATAAAGCGGATGTATCATCGCTTGACGGTGCACCCTTATTGTTTTGATTTTCGTTCATGATATAACCGTTCCTTTCCGTATAAGAAAATAATTAATTTTTAATAAATATATTATAACACTGTCGTATTTTGATACATAGTAACTAAGGGTTAGATGTTTTTGTCCCGAAATTTTATGCTAAAAAGCTTTACTATTTTTTATAAATGCCGATATTATTATTAAAGGGGAATTTTTATAATTACTTTAATGTTTAATAAAGGGCAATGCCCGATGTGCAGAGGAGTGCTATTATGAAAACAGAGTTTAGGCGCAATGCCGTGAGCGGAATTACAGGAATTCAAAAAGAACTGCCCAATTTTGTTGGGGACAAAAAAAGCAGCGGCGCTAAATATACAGCGCCGGTTGAAAGCGACACAGATGCCTATACACATCAAATTGATGAAGAGCGCTATGAGCAATATGACAGGCGTGGCATTAGCAATAAGAGCGCTGAGCACAGCGACTTTACCATTGATGAAATAATTGATGCGTTGAACAAGCTAGAAGGGCAAAACTTTGAAGATGGCGGCAAAACAAACAATATAATACGCGAGCTTATAAAAGAGGCAGAGCGTGCCGCCGAGCTGAAAAGAGCGATTGATGAGGCAAATGATCACAAAGCACTGCAACAGCAATGGCAGGCAGAGAATGAGCTTATAACACAGCAGGGGAAAGAGCGCATGGAGTATATTGCGCAAGAGGCAAAAAAATTAAAAGTCTGTATAGAAATTGCCGCAAAGATAAGGGCAGGTACGGCATCGCAGCAAGAAAAGCGATACCTATTAAAAAACTCTCCAACAATGTATGCACTTGCTACTATGAGGGAAGACCCTAAAGATAAAAACAAACAGAATTGGGATACGGTAAAAAGGGCAAACACCGATGAGCCGCAAACGGCAGAGGAGATGTTGTTGCATGGCAGTACGAGTTAGGCTCTTAAATTAAAAATAAAATGTGAAAAGCAGCCATGCGCGTAAGGTTTAATTAACCTTTGCACATGGTTGCTTTTAAATTTAAGTAAATTAAAAACACATAAATTGTTTATTTTAGTCGGCTATTTATACTTTTGTAAAAAATTTTGTTATTAATATAAATATAGTGTATAATTAAAGTAAAATAAGGTGTTTGCTGTATTAAAGGTGAAAGTTAAAACATGAATCTGGTAAATTATATCAAGGATAAAACGGTAAATGAAGTAGGGCAAAACAAAGAAAAATACATACAATTTTTAAAAATAGCCTGGCCGTGCATTGTGGAGATGATACTTTTATATCTCGCGCATTTAATTGACACTTTGATGGTGAGTTCTCTTGGCGAAAACGCAGTTGCGGCAGTGGGCATAGTAGGCAACCCAAGAATAATTTTGCTGGCGGTAATAACATCGTTAAATGCAGGGGTAACGGCCGTTGTGGCAAGAAGAAAAGGCGAAAATAGGCAGAGCGATGCCAATATGCTACTAAAGGCGGTGCTAGTTATTGGCGTTGGGCTTAGCATTGTAATATCGGTAGTTAGCTTTTTTGCAGCACAGGACATAATTACATTTATGGGCGCCCAGCAAAGCTATATCGACGATGCTGTTTTGTATTTTAAAATTTTGTCGATTGGTTTGTTTTTTCAATCGCTAAAGTTAATTGTCAACTCCGCACAGCGTGGGTGTGGTAATACTAAAGTTTCTATGATTACTAACGTAACAGTAAATGTGGTAAATGTAATATTAAATTACCTGCTTATTTTTGGCAATTTCGGCTTTCCTAAACTGGGTGTTGCAGGTGCGGCAATAGCTACTACCTGTGGCATTATTACCGGCTTTATTATTGCGGTTGTATCACTTTTTAAAAAGGGTAATTATTTAAGCGTAAGTATTATGGCAAAGCAAAAGTTAGATTTTACTGTGCTTAAGCCTGTTTTAAAAATATCTAGCAGCGCCTTTGTAGAACAAGTTTTTTTAAGAATTGGTTTTTTAATTTACGGCATGATAGTTATAAGGCTTGGCACTACGGCCTATGCAACGCATTTGCTTTGCACAAATTTGTCAAATATATCTGTGTGTATTGCGGAGGGGCTTGGCATTGCCGCAACAACACTTGTGGGCCAGCAATTAGGCGCAAAAAGCGTTAAAGGTGCGGTTGTGTACGGCAAAGTTGGCCAAAATATAGCCGCGGCTGCCTCATTTATAATATTTTGTGCGTTCTTTTTCTTTAGGCATCCTATAATGGGTGCGTTTTCAAAAGACGAGGTGATAATAAGTATGGGTGCAAATGTGCTTGTTATTACAGCTTGCATATCGTTTTTTCAAACGTCTCAACTTATTTACTACTCGTGCCTAAGGGGTGCGGGTGACGCGCGATACGTAGCGGTAATGTCGTTAATAAGCGTTGCAATAATACGCCCAATACTTACTTTTGTGCTCTGCCTATTTACGCCTCTAGCGCTTTATGGCGCGTGGATTGCCGTGTTGGTTGACCAAGTGGCAAGGCGCACAATGGCCAAAAGGCGCTTTAATAGCGGCAAATGGAGCGAGATAGTTTTATAATTGCTTTTATAAATTTTAATATACAAACTAGCCTTTTTTAAAAGCCTTAAATAAGTGGATGCAAAAAGCGGATAAGATACTTAACCCATCGGTTATTTATCTTATCCGCTTTGTTTTTGTGTAAGCATGTTTGCCGCTTTTACGTTTTAAAAGCCTTGTTTATTTTAGCCGTTTCATTATTCTCTCGCCCATAGGGTCCAAAAACATAGTTTTTTTAAAGCCTAAACTTTCATACAACTGCACAGCTACTTTGTTGCTTTCAACAACAGATAAATATATGCGTTTGCAGTTATAGTCTAAATATAATTTTTTAATAATTAGCTCCATTGCTTTTTTGCCGCAGCCTTTGCCTGATACTTTTCATCAATCATAAACCTGTCTAGCCACACTTTAGAGTGCGGCAACATTTTAAACGTCTGCCTGCCATGCATTGCAAACCCTATAATTGTGTCATCGAGACATACTGCGTAAAAACTCCAAATCATGTCGTACGCATTGCCGTTTGCATCGTCAAGGCATCTTTGCGATGACTCGATAAATCCTTGTTGCTCTTTAGACACGGATAGCTTTAATATATCGGTCCAGCTGCTTTTATCCATTTTCTTTATTGTTAAATTGTTGGTGTTCATAATAGTAACCTTTTAATTAATTAAAGCTTATTTGCAATTAGTTTTTTATACAG
>CAYJBO010000009.1:0-34553 GCA_964368295.1 uncultured Bacteroides sp. | reverse complement strand
GGCTAAAAGCAAAGCGTATATTTTAATAAAAAAGAGATTATTTACTCTTTTTTTGCTTGTCCTCAAATATTGCATAGATCGTTGGGACGACAACCATCGTGAGTACTGTTGAGAATAAAAGGCCGAACAGCAGTACAGACGCCATAGGTGCGGTCATTTGGTCGCCCGATAAAATTAGCGGAACTAGGCCTATGCAAGTGGTGATTGTTGAGAGCATTATTGGCCTAAACCTTAATTTTACCGCTTTTAGGCAGGCTGTTTCTACACCGTCGCCGGCTTTTATCTGCGTGTCCATAACCTCTATGAGCAGTATACTGTTATTTACAACTATGCCAAATAAACTTACAAGGCCTAGCAGTGCCATGGCCTGTATATCCATGTTGAAAATCCACAGGCCAAAACCACAGCCGATAAAGCTTAAAGGTATGCTGGCAAGCACTATTAAGGGCTTTTTTAACGTTTTAAATTGGAACAAGAGTATAATGTATATTATCATTACGGCAAAACCTGCACTAAATGCCAAAGATACAACTAAATCTAACATGTTGCTAACTTCGCCCTTGCCGTAAATTGTTATATTTTGCAAGTTGGCAGTGTCTAAATAATCTTTGTTTAGCTGTGATTCAATAGAAAAAGAGTTGTAGCCAGGCAGGACGTTGCTGGAGACGTTTATGTAATATTTACCGTTATAGTGTTCAATTATCGGGACAGATGGCTGCAGGTCTATAGTTGCAATTTGGTTTAAAAGCACTTTTGTGTCTGCGACACTGCCCACAATTTGCAGGTTGTACAAATCGTCTAAATTGGTGATATTACTGCGCAATATGATGTCTAAATTTGTGCTGTCGGATTGAAACACGCCGGCATTTGCGCCCATAAGCGATGTGTTTACTTGCTTTACCACATCGTATTTTAATAGCCCGTAAGACGATAAAGTTTCGCTGTCTAAATTTATATTGTACTCGTACTGGGAGTTGATGGTGCTGCTCTGCACGCGTGAGGTTCCCTCGATATTATTTAATGCCGCCACGAGCTCATCAGAGACACGGGTGATTTCGTCTATGCTATCGCCGGTTACAACAAATGCAATTTTGGCGTCTGTTGGTATTGAGTACTCTAAGCTTTTAACCGTTACGTTTGCGCCAACTACGGCTTTGTCTAAAATCGATTGAAGGTGTTTTGCCGTCGCCTCGGGGCCGCCAAGGCTGTCCATCTCATCCTCGTTTAATTGCAGCATGTATTGCCCTACGTTGGGTGCGCTGGCAATAGAGGGCACTGTAAGGAAAAAGCTAGGCAGGTCTGAGCCCACAGCATAAGTATAGTTATCAATAACAACCTGGCTGTCTAAAACGTCATTAATTTGTAAGGCGATGTCTGTAGATGCTGTAAGGGATATGTTTTCGCCCTCAAAAGATATGTAGTTTATGGGCTTGTTTGCAACGGGGAAAAACTGCATGCCAAGTTGCATTGCCAAAAGTGCGGCAATGCCAAGCGATAAAAATGCAGTTATAACAGTGGCGCCTTTGTGCCTTAAGCTGAATTTAAGCAAATGTATAAATACTGTGCCAACACGTTTTCTTTTTCTGGATTTCTTTTTGTTTTGCTCCGGTTTAAAAAACCAATATGCAAAAATAGGAATGACAAACATGGCTACAAAATAGCTTGCAATTAATGCCGTTATTACAACAGTTGGTATTTCGCCTGCAACTTGCCCTGTAACACCCGGCACAAAATATATTATTGAAAAAGTTACAATAGTTGTGAGTGTAGAGGTTAAAACAGGCACCGCAGTCTCTTTTACAGCTAAGGCAATGGCATTTGTTTTTTCTTCGCTGTTATTTAGGTGGTGCTGTATGGCTTCGCTTATAACTATGGCGTTGTCCACAAGTATGCCAAGCGATACAATAAGGCCCGCAATAGTTATAAAATGAAACTGCATTTCGAGCAAATTCATAACAGTAAACGTAAAAAGTATGCTTATTGGCAGCGCTATGGAAACTATTATGCCGTTTCTTAAACTTACACCAAACATTACTACTAACATTATGAGGCCAATGCTTTGCAATAGGTTTAATATAAAGTTATTTATGGAGTTTTCAATGTCTGTGGGTGCGTAAAGAACCTCGTGGAATATTACATCTTGTGGCACAGACTGCTTGGCACTCTCAATAGCGGTGCGCAAATTTGCGCCTACATTAATTGCGTTTTGGCCCTCGGATATGGTGCCTGTTAGCAAAATGGCATCTCTGCCGTCCTGCGAGAAGTAATAATCGTCCACCTTGCTTATTTTTACTTCGGCAACGTCTTTAATTTTAACAAAGCTCAAAGAATTCTCAGAGCCGTTAATAACTAAGTTTTCAATGTCGTCTAAACTCTCAAAAATAGCGGGGGCAATAACATTAATCTCACCGCTGTCGTATGTAATACTGCCAGAGGGGATGGACAAATTTTGCGCCTGCATGAGCTGTAATATATTTTCAATGCTGATTTGATAGCTCTGCATCTTGTCGGGGTCTGTAATAATTTCAACCTGGTTTGCATGCGCTCCCTCTATAATAACTCTCTCTATGCCGTTTACATCTTCAATAGTGCCTTTAATTAACTGCGCATAGTTTATAAGCTCGTCCTGCGTGTAATTATCACTGGAAAGGCTGATAATAAATTGATTTTCGCTTACGAGGTCTGTGTCCACTATGCTGTCGTGCGCAAGCTCGGGCAATTTGTGCTGTGCGTTTTCTACAGTCTGCCTTAAATCGTCCTCAACAACCTCGATGGATAAGTCTAAATCGAATACTACTATAAGCACGCTTGCGCTGTTCATGCTTTGGCTTGAGTAGTAGTCTATATTTGGCAAGGCGCTGATCTCTTCCTCTAAAATGTTAGTTACATTTTTTTCAACTTCCTCGGGCGACGCGCCGGGGTAAGCCGTTACAATAGTTGCAAAGGCCGCAGAGGTATCGGGGTTTTCTTGTTTTGGTATAACGTAATAACTGTATAAACCAACAATTAAAATAAATATGCATATCAAAACAACAAACATTCTGTTTTTTAATACTTTTATTATCAATTTACTCATTCTACCACCGACACAGCATAGCCGCTTTTAATTGTTTTCATCCCCTGCGATATAATTTGCTCGTTATCTTTTAACCCGCTTACCAAAACTTTGTCGTTGTCCATCTGCAAAATTTCAATGTCTTTGCGCACTGCTCTGCCATCCTCAACAACAAAAACATAGCTCTGCCCGTCGTTAAGTATAATTTGTATCGGCAGCCAAACGCCCGCGCTGCTTCCAACTTTTATGTTTACAGACACAAGCTCTCCTATTAACAAATCATCGGGTGGCAAGTCGATTAAAACGCTGGTTAAGTATGTGCGTGTAACTTCGTCGGGCAAAACAGCAACGTCTAAAATTTCTGCGCTGTATTTTTCGCCTTTTATTGTGACAATAGCAACTGCGCCTTGATTTATGTTTTGCGCATCTGTTGAAGAAACGCCAAACTCGGCAACCATACCCTCAGAGCCTATAACAGCAATGGGGGATAGAGGTGTAGAAATAGAGCCCACTTTGCCGAGGACGGTTAAAACTGTACCCGATGATTTAGCATAGTAAGTTAGCTCGTTTAGAGACTCAAGGCTGTCGTTATATTCCTCTTCGGCCCGCTCGTGTGCGGCTACAGCGCTGTCGTATTGAATTTGCTGTGCGTTTAGCTCGGTGGTACGTGCGTCTACCTCTAGCTGCGCCTGTGCAACGGTAGAGTTGTAAATTGCCTGATTAGTGCTCAAATTGGCGTTAGCGGTCTGTAAGTTTATCTCGGCTTGGGGTTTGCCTAGCCTAGCTTCCTCTGCTACAAGTGCGGCTTGCTCTGTGCGCAAAGCGGTTTCTGCTGCGGTTTGCTCTGCGGTTGCATCAATTAAAGCGGTGTTTGCAGTCCCTAAGTTTGCGTTAGCCGTATCAAGTTCTGCTTTTGCCGCCGCCTTATCGGGGTCTGAGTCCGGTAGGTCATCGTACTTTTTTTGTGCGGCAACTTGTGCCTCGGTAGCCGTATTTACTTCGTTTTGTGCGCTTGAGACGGCAAGCGTTTTTGCATCTAAATCGGCCTGTGCGTCAGCAACGTTTTGGGTGTAAGGCTCTAATATAAAGTTAATGTTATCTAAGCTAGCCTGTGCGCTTGTAACTTGCGCCTGTGCGGCGTCAATATTGCTTTGTGCCTCAATTGCGTCGGGGTTGTTGTCCCTTTGCTGAATAGCGGCGTCTAAATTAATTTGTGCGGCATTTAGGTTCTCCTTAGAGGTGTCGGCGGCGGTTTGTGTGTTTTGCATGGCGTCGTAGCTGGCATCGACACGATCTTGCGTTGCCTCATCGTCTATGGAGACGATTTTTTGCCCCTTGGAGACAAAATCGCCGTCTTTTACATATATTTGTGTAATTTCGCTGATGGTAGAAAAATTGACCTCCTCGGTTGTGTCGGGCTGAATGATGCCGGCGTAGTTTAGGTAAGAGCTCTCGTTTGAAGAACTTGAGCGTATAACTTCTACCGAATAGACAATCTCTTCATTTAAGACATCAATGGCATCGCTATTAAAAGAGCTAGTTAAAAATAGTATTACTGCCATAACTAATAGTAATATTATAGGTATAGTAAACTTTAATTTAAATTTTTGTTTTGTTGTTTTCAAGTGTTAAACCCTCGCTGTTAAGTGAAATGTTTCCAAGTTCGATTTGTTTTATTGCAGCAAATTTTATGCACTGTGTTTGTATGTCGATATAGTTTTTTAATACGTATTCAAATTCTTCCTTTTGCACATCAATGCAATTTTTAAGTATTAATGATATGCCCTTACAAAATCCGCCTGCTAGGCTTTCGAGAATAACTTCCGTAGCAAATGTGTTTTCCTTAGAAGAATTAGTTAGCTTAAAAATTTCGCTAAAGCAACTGTCGGCGATGGCCTTTAGCCAGTTTAATATGTTTTCTTCTATAATATTATTTTGTAAAATTACCTGCATTGTCTTTTTGTTTTTTTGCCCTTCAGTATAAAAAGCTTGTACACATTTAAACGATAATACGTTTAATAAATTTAATAATTCCTCTGCGCCTTCAGGGTTTTTGTGTGTCAAAAATCCGTGGGTATCGCTGTCGAAAATATTTATTGCGCCGCTGGTTTGTCGTGCTAAAATATCATTCATACTGCTTATTAATGGCTGTGTAATATAAGCAATCAAATCATCTTTGCCCTTAAAATATCTGTACATATTACCGTGTGTTATGCCTGCTCTTTTTGCTATTGAGCGCATGTCTGTACTGTTAAAGCCCTGCTCTAGCATTAAGTCCAGTGCGGCATTAACAATGCGCTCTTTTACCTCTTCTTTTAGCCTTTGTGCCATAAAAATAACCTCTTGTTCATTATTAATTTAATTGTAATAAATTTTTGAGGTTTTGTCAAACTAAAACATAGCGGTATAATAAAAAAAGCAACAAAAAAACCACCCACTGCAACGGCTGTAAGTTGAGTGAGCGGTTTATGTTAATTATTAAATTGCGTTATAATATCTCTTTTTTTGCGGTGTAAAATCAAACTAGCTTTTAACTTTAATACTTAATTTTTGTGTTTACATCGGTTTGGCTCGACTCGGCTTTATATCAATCAATGGCTTGGTGTAAAGCATCTTTAGCCGAGGGTAATATTATACCGCTTGCCTTTAACTTATCTGTGTTTATTAAAATGTTTTGCTCATCGCCGGCATAGGGCTCTATTAAGTTTAAATCAAGGCCCATCAATGTTGCGGCGTGCCCTATAAGCTCGCACACAGATAGCTCATTCTCGCTGCCATAGTTATAAATTCCGCCGGGCAGCTCAAAACAAAGCGGTAAATTTTCAACTACATTTTTAATGTAAGATATGCTGCGCATTTGATTTGAGTTTACCCTGTAAGGCTTGTTTGATTGCTTAGCGATTAATAAGTTTGTCAATAGGCCTTTGTTTGGTGTTACGTCAGAGCTTATTTTGTCGTACATCCATGTAAGGCGTAAGCTTACAGCGTTCGGCAAAATTTCTTTTATGCGCATTTCTGCCTCAAGCTTTTGCTCGGCGTATAAATTTTGCGGAGTTAAAGCCACATCTTCCACTAGGGCAACACGTTCTTTGTTGCCTGTGTAAACTTGGTCCGAGCTTAAATTTACAAGTTTAGCGCCTGTATTTTTGCAAGCAGTAGCAAAGTAAATAGGGGCGAGTTTGTTTGTGGCGTTTGATAGTTCTCTATTGTTTTGAGCCTGTGTAATGTCGGATATAGCAGCGCTATGAAGCACATAGTCGGGCTTTATTGTGTCTATGTATTTTGTAACTTCATCACTGTTAGTAATGTCAAGCTCATTGCGTTTTGGGGCAAATACCTTGTAGCCGTTATTAAAAAATATAGCGGCTCTAGCGCCTAAAAATCCGCTTGAGCCCGTAATTACAATCGTTTTCATAAGTCTCCTATCTTTTCTTATACAATAATAAAGTGCTTTAAATAATAAATCTTTGTACATTTTTGCAAAACTGCCAGGGCGACTATCAAGCTAAACTGTACGGTTAAATAATATCATATATGTTTTTTTAAAACAAGACGTTAGATTAAAACGTAAATTACAATATTTATGCTTTAATTTTATTGTGTTTTTTTAAAACATGTCAAATTTTTGTTGATTTGCTGTTAAGTTTTATTTTAAAGCGAGCCCTGCAAATATGTTTAACTTAATGTACTTTAAAATAAATTTGAAAAAATATGTATTAAAATGGTATAATATATGTTATACAAATGGTGTTTTTAAACGCGATAGATGAAAGTATAGTGATGATATGAATGAAAATATGCCCAACCCTAACGAGAAATTCCCTGTTGATGGATTTGACAGTGTAATTTATGTAAAGCCGACGATAAATAACCCAAATATTATCGTGGGTGAGTTTACTTATATTTCAGATAAAGATTTTGAAAGCCACGTAACGCACCACTATGATTTTTATAAAGATAAGTTAATAATAGGCAAGTTTTGCCAAATTGCTTCGGGTGTTAATTTCGTAATGAATGGTGCAAATCATCAAATGGATTGCGTGAGCACTTTCCCGTTTTATATATTAAAGGGGTGGAACCAAGAGGTGCCGCCTTTAAGCAGTATGCCAATTAAAGGGGATACTGTTATTGGCAACGATGTTTGGATAGGGCAAAATGCTACTATTTTGCCGGGGGTCAATATAGGCGACGGAGCTATAATTGGCGCAAGCAGTGTTGTGGGCAGCGATATTCCACCGTACTGTGTTGCCGTGGGCAACCCTGCAACAGTAAAGCGCAAGCGTTTTGATGATGAGCTTGTCGATATGCTAGTGTCGTTTAGATGGTGGGATAAAAGCATAGAAGAAATAAACGAGTTGATTCCAATTTTGTCGGATAATAACACGCAAAAAGTGAAAGAAATTTTAAGAACAAAATTAATTAGCGAGGGATAAAATAATTTTGTGTTTTATGACGTTTATATAAAGAGTTTTGCCCTTGCAGTGTTGGCGGGCGCAGTAGCTAGTTGTGAAAAATTCATGTGCTACATGAGCATGCTCACTTTTTGTCAAGTGAATTGTAGTGGGTTTTCTATTTTAAAGAGGTGTCAGTTGATAATTTAAGTGTTTGCCACTTTAAATAAACGCGACAGAGCCGGGGTTTGAGGTTATAACACAGGCGCGAGAATTATTACAAAAACAAAAAAATTTTACTTTTTAATAGAAATTTAAGTGTGCTTTGTGCTATAATATTATAATGCGAATTAAACAATTAAAGCATATTTTAAGGTGTGTTGTGCTTTGTGGTAAAAAAATAACGCAGTGTCTAAAGCAAAAAGCACTAGCAAACACTATATAAAGAAATTAACAATTCAGTTTTGATGCTATAAACCCAGAATGGAGAATAAAGATATGAAATATTGCAAACGATGCACAATGACTGACACGAGGCCGGGCATTGTTTTTGACAGTGAGGGAGTTTGCTCTGCATGCCGCCACTATGAGAGCCGCAAAGATGTAAATTGGGACAAGCGTTTTGAAGAGCTAAAACAGCTGTGCGACAAGTACAGAGGATGTAACGGCCCCGGCGGATACGACTGTGCTATTGCCGTGTCGGGCGGAAAAGACAGCCATTTTCAAGTGTATATTTTAAAAGAAGTTATGGGCATGAACCCCATTTTGTTTACGGTTGAGGATAATTTCCCCATGACCGATGCGGGCGTGCATAACATTAAAAATATTAGCGAAACTTTCAGCTGTACTTTAATAAGCTGTAAGCCTAATATTAAAGTGCAAAAAATTCTTATGAAAAAGTTTTTTGAAAAATACGGCAAGCCCACTTGGTTTTTAGACAGGCTTATTTATACATTCCCTTTGCATATGGCGCTTAAATTTAATACGCCAATGCTTTGCTATGGGGAAAATGTAAGCTTTGAGTACGGCGGCAACTCTGATGTGGAGACCTACTCTGCAAAAGAGCAAATTAACAATGGCGTTGCGGTGGGCATAGATTCTTCGGAGCTTGTAGGTGACGGCGTTACAGAAAATGATTTGAACCTGACACTTGCGCCGTCAAAAGAAGAGCTTGATAAATTAGACCCGTTCTATCTGTCGTACTTTATGCCGTGGGACAGCTTTAAAAATTATAATTTTGCGAAGAGCCGTGGATTCCACGATTTAACTCACGAGTGGGACAGGCAGCATCATGTTGAAATGTTTGACCAAATTGACAGCAGGGCGTACCTTGTTCACTCATGGATGAAATACCCAAAATTTGGGCACGCTGCGGCAACAGATTATACATCTCGCAGTGTTAGATATGGCATAATGAGCAGGGAAGAGGGCGTCAAGCTGATAAATGAGCGCGACGGACAGCTAGACCCACTTTGCGTGCGTGATTTTTGTGAGTTCGTCGGTTATACAGAGTCGCAATTTTATGCGATAGTCGACAAGTTTTATAACGAGGAGCTCTTTTACAAAGATGAGCGCTTGAAATGGCGCTTAAAAACCCCTATAGAGTAGGCAAAAAGCATTTTAGTCGGTGTGGCGTTAAAACAAATTGACTAAAAATATAATAAAATTACACAAATTGCGGCTGTTGTTAAACAGTAAGATAAAATATCACCGTTTAACAGCAGCCATATTGTGTGCCAATTTGTGCAAATTGAACTATTAAAGTGTGCGTGCGTTGTTTTATGTTATAAAAATTGTTTTTGTGCAATTTTTTGCGATATAGATATTTATTTTATTGCAGTATTATGTTATATTTTTATAGAAGGGTGGGTGTGTATCTGTGCAGAAAATAGGATTTGACAACGATAAATACATTAAAAGCCAAATTGAGATAATAAAGCAAAGGGCACAACAGTTTAATAATAAGCTGTATCTTGAATTTGGAGGCAAACTTTTTGATGATCATCATGCGGCGAGGGTGTTACCGGGTTTTGACTTAAATTGCAAAGTTAAACTTCTTTGTGAGATGAAAGATCAGGCCGAAATTATTATTTGTATCAGTGCTAAGGCAATAGAGCATAACAAAGTTAGGTCCGACATAGGTATTACATACGACAAAGATATTTTAAGGCTTATTGATAGCTTAAGGAAACTAGGACTTTATATTGGTAGCGTTGTTATAACGCAGTTTACAGGCCAACCGCTTGCAGACACTTTTAGCAAAAAGTTAAAAATGCGCGGTGTTAATGTTTACATGCATAGCCTTACAAAGGGCTACCCCTCAGACGTAGACACTATTGTATCGCCCGAGGGCTACGGCGAGAATCCATATATCGAAACCACACGACCTCTCGTTGTGGTAACTGCTCCCGGCCCCGGTAGTGGCAAACTGGGCACGTGCCTTTCACAGCTGTACCACGAGCATCAACATGGAATAAAGGCAGGTTACGCCAAGTACGAGACTTTCCCCGTGTGGGATTTGCCGCTTGAGCACCCTGTAAATATTGCATATGAGGCCGCAACGGCAGACCTAAAAGATGTAAATATGATAGATCCGTTCCACTTAAAAGCATATGGAAAGACGGCCGTTAACTACAATAGAGACATTGAGGTTTTCCCGGTAGTACGCACTATTTTAAACCGTATTATCGGCAAAGATTTGTATAATTCCCCTACAGATATGGGCGTTAATTTAATAGGTTCTTGCATTGTAGACGATGACATAGTGCGCAGGGCTGCTTGCCAAGAGATAATACGCAGGATGTTTAATGCTAAATGCGATTATAAGCTTGGAATGTGTGACATTGAAACTTGCCAGCGCATTGAGTTTTTGATGAGCATGCTGGAGCTAACTGCAAACGACAGGGGCGTAGTGAAAATTGCCAACGATAAAGCACAGGAAAGCGGGCTTAGCGCAGTGGCAATAGAATTGCCCGACAAGCGCATTGTAACAGGTAAATCGTCTGAACTTATGAACGATACCGCGGCAGCGGTATTGAACTCTATAAAGGCGCTTGCGAAAATAGATGACGAAATACCGCTTATTTCTCCAAGTGTGCTCTCGCCTATAATCAAGATGAAACAAGAGGTTTTAGGCAGCCGCTACCCGGTTTTAAAATTAGAAGAAGTGTTGCAAGCGCTGTCTGTTTCGGCAGTTACCGACAAGACGGCGGCGCTTGCCCTAAGTAAAATAGTCATGCTCAGGGGGTGCCAGGCACACTGCTCTGACATGATAACACATAGTGATGGCTCTACATTTTTAAAACTTGGAATAAATTACACGTGCGAGCCGGAGTTTCCGACGAAAGACTTGTACTTTACCTAGGCGGTTTCGGTAGTATATTGGATGTTTAGCTTTTAAGCTGTTTTTAACAAGTAGCCAATTTATGTTTTTTAGCTGATTTTAACAAATTAAAGTCTTTAACTAACATATAATTTAAAAATTAAATACTGCGCATTAACAACACACCTTTCCCATATAATGTTACGTAAGGCTATTGACATTATATATTTGGGAGGGTGTGTTTTTGTGTGGGAAAATAAAGAACAAGGAAAAAACAGCAGTGCAAAAGCGATGGAGGGAAGTGCTATTTATGTTTCTAAAAGTGCGCTAAGGCGCAACTCGCTTTTAAATCTACAGTGTGCTTTATGTGCGGTGCTACTTTTGTTTGTGTTTTTTGTGCGCGTGCTCAATGGGCAGTTTTACTTGTCCATGCAGCAACAATTTAATACTGCAATACAAAAGGGTATAGACTTTAGCCACCATACACCGATGTTGAGGTTTATCGATGAGTCTGTAACTTTGGCGCGCGAGGCGGCGGCAGATTTGTCCGAGCAGGTAAAAAATAGCGAGCAGAATGATGTTTTGGGCATAGGTGGCTTTACATCGGCCGAAAATGCAGATTTTACTCAAAGCGTTAGTTTTGAAGACTACACTTTAGACGAAGTGCTTTTACAGCCGGCATATGGAGTTGCCTCGTCTGATTTTGGCTATAGGGAAAACCCATTTAATGGCGAGGAGGATCTGCACGCCGGCATAGACATAGCCGCGCCAGAGGGCACAAGTGTGGTTGCTTCGTTAAGCGGCCAAGTTGTGGAAGTTGGATACACAAAAGAGCGGGGGAATTACATAATATTGCATCACAGACCGGGATTACAAACGCTGTATCAACATCTTTTGTGTGGGTTTGTGCGCGTAGGACAAAAAGTGGTTACAGGCCAGCAAATAGGCTGTTTGGGTAGCACCGGCCTTGTAACAGGGCCACACCTGCATTTTGAGCTGATAATTGATGGGTTGAGCCGCGACTGTTTGAAAGAATTTCCACAGTTAGAGCAAACACTGAAAGTGGCTGATTGATGAAAGGTATATTTTTTTGTGCCATTGTGTGCTTGGGGCTTTTAACAGGTGGTGCAATGTTTTTTAGGATAGTGCTGGTTTGTATATTGTTGCACGAGGCAGCGCACGTTGTAGCCTATGTTATATGCACGGGCAAACTGCCTAAATTAGTAGTGTCGGCAGGAGGCGTCAAAATGGAGCGCACGCTGTTTTTGTCGGTTAAAAAAAGGCTGATAGTGTTAATTGCAGGCCCGCTTATAAATCTCGTTCTTTTTACGGTCTTTTATATAATGGCAAGGCAAAATGCCACCTACGACGCTTATTTTTTTGCTGCGGCAAACTTACTTTTGGCCATTTTTAATATGCTTCCGCTCGGCAATTTAGACGGTGCGCAAATTATTCAATATTTTATGCCGTGCAATGTTTATGTTGGCTGGTGCAAGCTGCAGATGGTTTTGTTGCCGCTACTTGTGCTTTTGTTGCCGATAGTTGCAATTTACAACGGTTTTTCGCTAATAACGTGCATAACGTGCACTGTTGCGCCGCTGTACTTGTTTTTTAATAATACATTGTTGTAGCAAGCATTTATATGTGATATAATATTATAAGCTATAAATAGTGTAGCTGTTGTTTTGCAACATAAATGGTGTATTAAGAAAGGCTGTACAATGGATAAAAAGTTAAAGCAATCACTTGCAGCGGTACAAAAACCTGCAAGATATACGGGTGGAGAGCCCGGCTGTGTATATAAAGATAAAAAAGATGTTGACTTGCGCTTTGCGTTTTGCTTTCCAGACACGTATGAAATAGGAATGTCTTACCTTGGCATGAAAATACTGTACGAAATTATTAACAAAGAGCAAAGCATGTGGTGCGAGCGTGTATTTATGCCTTGTGATGATATGATGGCAGAGATGAAAAAGCGCGATATACCACTATTTGCACTTGAGAGTAAGGACGAGCTTAAGAGTTTTGACGTAGTAGGTTTTACCCTTCAATATGAGCTGTCGTACACAAATATATTGGCCATGTTAGACCTTGCAAATATACCATATTTTGCGCAAGATAGGCAAGAGGAGCACCCGATTGTTGTTGCAGGTGGGCCATGTGCTAGCAACCCGGAACCGCTTGCAGAGTTTTTAGACGCCATTATGCTTGGCGAGGGTGAACAGCAAATTATAGAGCTATGTAATACTGTTAGAGAATGCAAAAAAAATAAACTTACTAAGGCTCAAACTCTTATAAAGTTGAGCGAGATTGACGGTGTTTACGTGCCGTCGCTTTATGATGTAAGCTATAATCAAAATGGCACAATAAATGATATTAAGCCTTTAAACGGTGCACCTGCAGTTGTTACAAAGGCGGTTATAAAAGATATGGACAGCCAGGAGTTGCCGCAGAATTTTGTTGTGCCGATGATTGGCGCAGTACACGACAGGGCACAGATTGAAGTGCTTCGTGGCTGTGTGCGCGGGTGTAGGTTTTGTCAGGCGGGCTTTATATATAGGCCAATGCGCCAACGTGACGCCACAATGCTTTCAAAGGCGGGTAAGGCACTTTGTGAAAACACAGGATATGATGAGATATCGCTTACTTCATTGTCTACAAGCGACCATGGAGAGCTGGAAAAATTGCTCGATGAAATGCTACTGTGGACACAAAAAGAGCACGTAAGCATATCTTTGCCTAGCCTTAGAATCGACAATTTTTCACAGAGTTTGATACAAAAGACAACTTCTATAAGAAAGAGCGGCTTGACATTTGCACCGGAGGCAGGCACACAGCGACTAAGAGACGTAATAAATAAAAACGTTACGCAGCAGGAGATAGAAAAAAGCTGTAGATTGGCCTTTGAGGCAGGTTATACAAACGTTAAGCTCTATTTTATGCTAGGCCTTCCAACAGAGACAATGGACGATGTAAAAGGGATTGCGGACACCGCACAGAGCATAGTGGATTTGTACTATAGCATAGAGAACAGGCAAAAAGGCAAGCATGTACATGTGTCTGTTAGCGTTGCGTGCTTTGTGCCAAAGCCGCACACTCCTTTCCAGTACTGTGCACAAGACAGTGCGCAGCTATTACACCAAAAGCAACAACATCTTTTAAGCAACGTCAAAAGCAAAAAAATAAGCGTAAGCTACCACGATAATAAGACAAGCTACCTTGAGGCTGTTTTTGCAAAGGGAGACAGAAAGCTCTCCAAAGTTATAGCAAAGGCGTATGAGGACGGCTGTGTGTTTGACGGTTGGGGCGAGCATTTTAAGTACGACACATGGATAAATGCATTTGAGAGCCTTGGAATAGACATGAATTTTTACGCCAACAGGCAAATTGATACGGGCGAAATATTGCCGTGGAATCATTTAAATTACGGCCTTTCTAACACGTTTTTGGCAAAAGAATACGATATGGCAACAAAGGCGGTTACAACTGAGCCATGTAATAAGTACTGCGCCGGTTGCGGTGCAAATAATTTGATTGGGGGTAAGTGCTTTGACTACAATGAGAATACTGTTTGAAAAAACAGGCGATGCGGCTTACATCTCATTACTTGATTTGCAGCGTGTGATGCAAAGGGCTTTAAAGCGCTCTAAGCTGCCCGTTTGGTACACTTTGGGCTTTAATCCGCACATATATATAACTTTTGCAGCGCCTCTTTCTTTGGGGCATCAAAGCTTTACAGAGGTGTGCGACGTAAAGACAGAGAGCGAAGATTTTGACTGGAAAAAGGGCGTTGAAATTTTAAATGAATGCCTGCCAAGGGACATAAAAGTTAAAGACATATATCCTGTAAAAATAGCGGCGTCAGAGATAGAATATGCGCGATATAAGCTATGTTTTGCACCTGAAAATGCAAACTTAGCAATAGAGGCTTTTGATAAATTTGCAGCCTTACAAATGGCAGAAGTTGAAAAAAAAGGCAAAAAAGGCAAGGTTAAGCTTGTGGATTTAAAACAGGGCGTAAGCGTTGAAAACATTGAAAATAACGCAGATGGCCTTTGTATTACAGCACTTTTTTTAGCTGGCACTAACAATAACTTAAACCCGGCACTTTTACTTAAGTTTTTAGATGCTACTTACAACTTGCCGGCCGAGCTATGTGATATAGTGCGCATAGCTTTACTTACAAAAAATAAAAAGCTTTTTGCTTAAAAAATAATAGCGCAAAATATAAGCGCTGTTAAAAGGATGTGTAGTTATTTCATTTACAGTTATTTTTGAGCAGATTGCAATTATTTTTTTGATCATTTTTGCAGGTGCGCTTGGTGGAAAATTTAAAATTTTAAATTCAGATTCTACCAAAACATTGTCAGAGCTACTTATGAAAATCACTTTCCCCATAACACTTATAGCGTCTACAAACATTGAGGGTGGAACGGGCTCTGTATCGCTAATGATGATAGCGTTTGCAATATTTATGGGGTTTTACGGCTTATGTATATTAATAGGCTCGGCTATTGCAAAGGCGGCTAAATTGCCGCACGGTAAAAGCGTTGTGTTTAAAATTTTTACGCTTTTGCCAAATTCTCTTTTTATTGCAATGCCGCTTATAACGGGCATTTTTGGGGCAGAGGGTATGACCGCTATTGCCGCAGGTTCAATGGCTTATAACTTAGTGTTTTTTACGTATGCCATTTATTTATTTAACAATAAAAGCAAATTTGACCCTAAAATTTTCATAGCACCCGGCAATATTGCAACTTTAATTATGATTATTATGTTGCTGTTTAATATAAAATTGCCGCCGGTTTTGCAAAATTTTGCAGATGTTTTAGGCGGTGCAACAACGCCTATAGCCTTAATAATAATAGGTGTGTTACTAGTTCAAAGTGATATTTCGCAAATATTAAAAAACAAATTTTTATACGCTATTACGTTTATGAGGTGCTTTTTCTATCCGGTATTGCTAGCGGTAATTTTAAGCTTTACAAGTTTAGATAGAACGATGTGCATGTCCATGGTTTTAATTACAGGTTGTGCCGCAGGCACACTGGGCGCAGTGCTTGCTAAGCAGACGAACGTAGAGCCGGAGCTGTCGGGTATGGCAGTAGCGCAAACAACATTGATGTTGGCTGTTTCGCTGCCGCTTGTGGCGTTTATTGCCCAGCTGTTATTGTATTAATATGTATACCCAAACCGATGCAATACGAGCGCGTTATTTATTTAGCCAAAAGCCCAAAAACTGTGTCAGCGCACCTCGTAAGGCGAAAGCCTTTCATCGGTACATTTTCTTGTTTTAGAACTTTTGGAGGTATAAAAAATTCTTTAAACCTATTTTGTGATAGGCAAGGCAGACGAGCGAGTAATACTTATTGTATTACGAGAGAGGATAACACAGCACAGCGCATAAATTTACCCCAATAGGCGTGTTCGGATTATATCGGCTTGGCTAAGTAATAATTTAATTTGGTATGCACTCCTTTTATTAAAAGGAGATATAATAAATTTTATTTAAGCGCAGAGGAAGGGGATAAGATGAAATCACAGAGCTACTACGAAGATATTTTAGATTTGCACGGACTTGACGAGATGAAGGAAACTATTAAAAAGTGGAATGCAATTTTAACCAATTTAAAAAGCAAAAGTGACAAAGCACCCATATTGTTGCCAAATTTATTTTTAAAATCTAAACTTGGCGCAGGCAAAAGTAATTTTATTCATCTTTTAAGCGAATACCTATACAGCACGGGTTTTATGACATTTTACGGTGACGTTAAATATTTTGAGTTCTTTTTAGAATATTGCGACCCGTCAAAAGAGATGTCTGAAATTAACAGGTTTGCAGAGCAGCTAAAAACAGCCGCTGGATTTAGAAATGAATACCGGGGCGTAGTTGCTATAGACTTGTCGGAATGGGCAAAACATGAGCGAGAAGAAAACTTTATTTTATTTTTGGAGTATATGTCGATAATTGACATAAATGTGTGCATTGTCTTTACAATAAACGATGTAGAGCAAGGCTCATTAACAGAGATGGAAAAAGTTATAAGCTCTTTTTGCAGGGTGCGCAGTGTTGAATTTTTGTATCCATCAAAAGAAGAATTTACAAAGTACAGCAAAAAACTTATTGGCGAGTACAATTTAACGCTTGATGAACGCGCTGAAAAACTGCTGTGTGAAAGCATTGGTAAGCTGATGGAATCGGAGTATTTTTATGGGTATAAAACTATAAATAGGCTCTGCCTTGACATAGTTTTTGAGATAGGCTCTTTTGAAAACATGGCAGATGGCCTAGTGAGCGCAGAACATTTGAAAGATTTCTCAAAAGACAGTGATTTTATTGAGAAGCTGTGTGTAACTAAAAAAATATCCCGCATAGGGTTTGGGGGGGAAGTATAATGAATTTAGACAAGTACAAATTTACTAAATATTTTTCCGCAAACAGTGAATCGAGATGGGCCAATGAAGATGAAATTATACGTGTTACCGAAAAATTAGAACTTGGGGCAGACAGCTACCCCTGCGCAGGACTGCCGATAATTAACGACGGCAATACAGCCTATGTAGACGACAAAGATAATCACAGCTTGATTTTTGGCTCTACTGGAAGTAAAAAAAGCCGCCTGTTTTGTATGCCAACACTAAGGTTTTTAATTGGCGCCGGCGAATCCTTTGTGGTTACCGACCCTAAAGGCGAACTTTTTGACAGAACATCCGGCGCGGCAAAGGAAAACGGCTATAACATAGTTGTGCTTAATTACCGCGACCTTTTGCACAGCGATAGCTGGAACCCGTTTGCAGTGCCTTACAATCTATATCACTCGGGCGACAAGGAGGCCGCTATAGCAAGGATAAACGACTTTATCAATGCTATATCTGAAAAGCATGAGCAAAACACAAAAGATATATTTTGGATAAATGCGGCTAAGAGCGTTGCTGTGTCCATACTTGTTACAATGCTTGAGGTGTGCACTATTGAGGAGTGCAATTTAAAGACGTTTACAAGGTTTTGTACAGAGTTTGCAAAGGGCATGACGGATGCACTTTCTATTAAAGTTTATAATTTAGAGGACAGTGACATAATTAAAAATAGCTTGCATGATTTAATGCAACTTTTGCCGCCAGACAGCATAGCAAGGCTTAATTATGATGGAATTGCAGGCTCTAGCGACAAGGCAAAGGGTGACGTGCAATCGATGCTGTTTACACTTGTTGGCATATTTTTAACACAGGAATCGCTCGTTAAAAATATGAGCTGTACAAGCTTTGACTTGGACTCAATAGGCACAACTAAAACAGCAGTTTACCTAATAGTGCCAGACGAGCGCACAAGCTACCATTTTATTGCAACAACTTTTATAAAACAGTGCTACGAGCTTTTAATTATCAAGGCACAGTCTTTTGAAAATCGTCAATTACCTGTGCGCGTTAACTTTGTGCTTGACGAGTTTGCAAATATGCCTAAAGTGCCGGACATGCCGTCCATGATATCGGCGGCTAGAAGCAGAAACATACGCTTTTTCTTAGTGCTACAAAGTATGCATCAAATGAGAGAGAAATATTCAGACGAGGCAGAGACCATTAAGGGCAACTGTGAGAACTGGGTTTTTCTTGCGAGCAAGGAGATAAATCTGCTTGAGGAGATAAGCTCGTTATGCGGTAAAGTTGCATCTCAGGGCGAATTTGGAGAAGAAAAGCAGCCGCTTATATCTATTTCGCAGTTGCAAAGGCTTAATAAACAGCGCGGAGAGGCATTAATTTTCTGCGGCAGGCAATACCCGTTTATAACCGAAATGGCAGATATTGACGACTGCAACTTTGAAAATTATCCGAGCATAGAAATAAATAAAGTTGAGCTTAGCAAAGTAGTAAGCACCGACCCAAAAGAAATTTACGACGAAATTATAAGCCGAAAACGCATAATGCCATTTAGTGAGAATGGCGGCTTATATAACGATGCACGCTCATCTAATGATAGCGCCGAAAAAGGTTTTGCCATACATGAAGACCCACCGAGTGGTTTTTTGAGTGATAATGAAGAGAGCTCGAGCGATGACTGGGAGTATGATGACTGGGAATATGATGGCGAAGAAGAGTACTATGAGGACAATGACGAAAGCGCTGAGGGTTTTGCTGATGCTGACGAAAAAGGCGACATGCTTAATAAAAGCATAGAGCGTCTTAAGGATTTAAAAAAGCAGGAAAACTACATGTTTAACGAGATAAAGGACAAAGAGTTTATAGTAGCGGGATATTATGACATCTTAGAAAATGCCGAGGGTGATTTTTTGTTTGTTGTTAACAGCGACAAGCTTTATGGCCCGCCGGATTTTAAAAATCCTAAGTTTTATTATGATGGGCAAGAGCACGGAATTTTTGCAAGTGATAATGCTGCTACTGTAATATGTGATTTTATTATTGAGCAGCTGCACGACAAGATTAAGCTAAAAAAAGAAGTATTGTTTTTATTTAGAAAAGAGGGCGGCGAAGTTGAACTAGAAAACAGCATTGTTGTACCTGTTATTATAAGGCGTGGCACAAGTGATGCGGCGGATAGTTTGATTGACAGCGAGGACTGCGATATTGAATAATATTGTAGAGTAGCACGGCTGTTATCAATTAAATTTAATAGCAAAAGAAGGGCGGAAAAATCCGCCCTTCTTTATTTGTGTGTACATATTAAGCTTATTGTTTTAAGTAGGGCAGCCTTTAAATTACAGAAAAAGTAACATTGAGTATTTTATCCTCTGCATTTAATGCTTTTTCATGGGCGATTGGGTAATCGCTGTGTACTTTTTTTGATACAGATATGCTGTTTTTGTCAAAATACACGTCTAAAAACAGTGTTATTATTCCAATGTCAACCCTGTTGATGGCAGGCATTTTATCTAGGGGTATAAGGCCTTTTTTGCCCCGCGTTCGGTATAAATTGTACTGGTTATTTTTGTAGCTTAAAAACCATGGCTGAGAGTTGCAGGCACTGGGCGCATACTTAACAATGCTCATAATATTTTCTGCGCTCTCTTGCCCGTCGCATATATCTTTTAAGGGCCTGCGTGTGCATTTTGTGTAGTCTTTTCTAAAATATTTGCTTTGTGTCTTGGCAATTGCGAGCATAATTATAAAATCGAGTCCTTCAAATTCGAGCTCGTTTGGCTTTGCAAGGCCGTACCAACACACGCCTATGTCTTTAGACGCAAGCCATAAATCAAGCTGTTGGCCCAAATACCCTGCATTTTGTAAAAAGTTATCTTTTTGTTCGCTGTAAATTAAAATGCAATATTCGCCCCTTTTACAGCTTGTTTGCTCTTTTGGCACAATTTTAAACGATACTTTTATATCTTCACACAGCGGCACTAATTTTGCAATTTGACACTCAATTTCGTCTAATTCGTTTTTGGACAGTGGCGTGATATCGCGAAACAGATGAAACGATTTTCTTTTAAAAATCATGTCATAATAAACGTCATTCATAAGCTCTCCTTTGGCTAAATATCTTTTGTTTCTTAGCTAGCTAAATATTGCGGCGATTTAATAAAATAAACGCATCCGAGTGGATGGGGCAAGTTAATGCAATAGACACTTTTTATTTGCTGTTATAATATTAATCGATTTAATGTTGGAATTTTTCTGCTTAATATACATCAAATCCGGCAGAAGAAGCGCTGTTTTAAACTTAACAAGAGAGATTACTTATTTTCTTTGCCAAAGCGCTTTCTGTACTCGCCCGGTGTCATTTTATATGCATTTTTAAACCTTCTAATAAAACTGCTTGTGTTTTGGTAGCCTATTTTAAAGCAAATCTCGTCTATAAGCTTATCTGTATTTGTTAACAGGTATACCGCGGTGTGCATTCTTTTGTCGGTTACGTAATCAATGAGCGTTTGGCCTGTTATTTCTTTGAAGAATATGCTAAAATTTGACGGCTGCATGTTAAATATTGCGGCGGTGTTGCTAAGAGAAAAATCTGTGCGCAAACAATTGTTGTCAACGTAGTTTATAGCGTTTTCATGCAGGTCTTTTTTGTTAAATTTTAACGCATTTACATTATTTTTTATTAAAGACATCTGGGCTTTTCTTATAATTTTAATAACGGCATCCATCGTGTCAATCTGCGATAAATCCACAATGTCAAAATCTAAATTATTCTTTTGATTAACCGACATATGGCTTGTGTTAAGCAGCTTTAGTATATCAAAACATATGCCCTTGGCAATAAAAAGCGGCAAATTTTCGTCGCGTATAAACAGTAAAATATTTGCTATGCCCGTGTCTATTTTTTCGTGGTTCGAGCTTTTTAATGCATTTTTTAGCTCTTTAAGCTCTGCCTCGGGGTACGCAAATTTTACAAAGTTGTTGTCGGAGTATATAGTGTCGTAGTAGATTATTGAGTTTTTTCCGTATATAAACTTATAATCAATAGCTGTTTTTGCCTCTAAATAAGATTTTGCTATATCTTGCACACCTGTGTAGTTTGTGCCTATTCCAATTGTCACATCAATTTTTGATGTGTTAAATAATGTTGTTTGTACATCGCAAAAAGCGCTGTCGATAAGGCTTAAATTCACATCTTTTATACAGTTAATTGTCAAAATTTTATTGTTGTCAACGGTGTAGATGTATCTGCTTTGAAAAAAGCTGTTTAAACGGCTGTTTACAGTGTTACAAATGGTTTCTATTGCAACCATACTATCGCTCTCGTTTATAAAAATAGCCACAAAATAATTGCCGTCGTCTAGCGCTAAGTAATCGGGCAAAATGTCCTTGTTAAAATCGCTTATTGAGTGGTATTTGCCGGTTAAAAGATTTTGCAAGTGAGAGTTAGAAATAGTGTTTAAGTTTTTTTCCATACTAGCACTCAAGTAATTGTTTTCTTCTTTTAGTGTATCTATCGCGTTAGATATTTGCTCAAATTCAGAGATAGAGCCGTCTTGGATAGCGGTAGGGGATGCTTTTTGCAACAAGTTTTTAATGGGTGTGTAGTTTTTTAGTGCAACCCACACAATAATAATGCTGCAAAGTAAAGTTATCAGCCCTAAAACAAGCGAAAACCTAGTGTATGATGACAAAATATCGCCTAAAAGCTGTTGGCGCTGTGGCACAATTGTAATGTAAAATGTGTCGTTAAAGCTGTTAATTCTCTCTATAAATAAATAATATTTTTCGCCGTCTACTTCAATGGTAGAAGGCTCTAAAGTCAAATCTTTAAATTCTGTATACTCTGCAATAACATCATCAAAAAAGCCGGCGGTAATACTGCTGTTATCACTGTCGTTAGCTATTAATGTTGAGTTGCTAACTAAAAAGTGGGATGCATTATAGGTGTTAACCCCGTTTGTAAACCAGTTGCCTACTGTATTTTTGTCTATTAAATAAACGGCGTTGCCGCTTTGGATACCAAGAGATGAATATATAGGCGCAATTACTGTTAAGTAATTGCTTTGCTGGCCGTAAATGGATATCGGCTGTATAGGCAGCAATGATTTTATATTTAGGTTTGTGTATAAATCTTTTACCACATCGCGAGGCTTATCTTTATAAGTAACGATATTATTAAAAAACATATTTAACGAGTATGTGGAAGAGGCTGAAATGATGTACTCGTCTCCGGAAAAATAAATATAAGTGGACTCAATAGTGGCGTTTGTTGCATCATTTATGGCCAGGTAGTCGATTATTTCTATAGCATACAATGTGTCATTTTCAAATATGTAGGGCGCGGTAAAGCGTCTCGAATTCGTGTCAATCAACTCAAATTCTTCGTCTATCAATTTTGCTGTATACTCTGTTTGTAATGTTACCCTGTTTATCATGTCTTGCTTGAAAGTGCTGTTAACATTAAAAAAAGCGTATATTACAAAAATTAATATTGCCACAAACAAAACTATAAAGTAAGAAAGTATTAACTTATATAAAACCGTGCGCTGTTTTAGTTTTTTCATTGTAAATTACGTACCTCTTTTATTTATTGTGTCAAGATGTAAAATTATTATATCACATAAGAATATCACTTGCAATAATGTGCGAAATTTATAAAAAATCGCATATTTAAAATTGTAATAATTGTTACTATTTATTGGCTGTTTTAGATGTAAGAAAAATTAATAATTTGTATAGCTTTACTTGAATGCAAACAAATATTGCGATTTATCGCTATTTTATTATTACAACAAAATATTACATAGCTGTGAACTAACTGTGAATTATAATTATTGCACAGTTGTTAATAAAAAAATGGCATATTATTCGCCGAGTTGATTTGTTGATTATTTTTGTCGAAAATTTAACATAAATATTGTGTATTTACAAAAGTTTGCTTGTCAACTATACTAAATTTATCGCACAAATGCAGATTATTATATACTAAATCACTATATACTTAAATTTTGGAATTAACAGTTTTTCTATATTAAGTATAAGCGAGCAGCTAAAAACGGCATACAGCATAACAATTTATAAAATAATATTTATATGGGGTAACAGCTTATATGAGTCAAAAATTAAATCTTATTTACATATTTGCAGACCAATGGCGTAGGGCCACGTGTAGCGCATACGGTGACGAGCAGGCAATAACGCCTAATATGCAATCAATGGCAAACGAGGGCGTTGTATTTGAAAATGCAATCAGTACTTGTCCGCTGTGCTCTCCACACAGGGCAAGCCTATTAACAGGCAAACACCCATTGAGTACCGGCATTTTTACAAATTGTAAAACGGGCTCGGACATAAGGCTGCAGGACGATGAAGTTTGTGCAGGCGACATATTAAAAGAGAACGGCTATAAAACGGCATATATAGGCAAATGGCATTTAGACGAGCCGGAACTTAATAATTGCGCGAGTCCACTTTCCGGTGCACAGCGCTGGGACGCATACACTCCGCCGGGGGTAAGGCGTCATGGTTTTGATTTTTGGTATGCTTACAATGCATGGGATGAGCATATGCATCCACACTACTGGACAGACACACAAGAAAAAATATATCACAAAGGGTGGTCGGTTGAACATGAGACCGACGTTGCGCTAAACTACATAGATAAACTTGACAGTGAAGATAATTTTGCAATGTTTATATCGTGGAATCCGCCACACAACCCGTACGAGCAAGTGCCACAAAAATATTTGGATATGTACGATGAAAACAAATTGCAGTTGAGAGGCAATGTTAAATATCCTGATATTATGCACCACACATATGAAAAAGAGACAATGGACGAAGCCACATTGAGAAGAGTTACCGCACAGTATTATGCCGCGGTTACAGGCCTTGATGAGCACCTTGGCAGGATAATTAATTACTTAAAAGAAAACAATTTATACGATAACACATTGTTAGTGTTGTCGTCTGATCACGGGGATATGATGGGCTCTCACGGGCTGATAGGAAAGCACGTATGGCACGAAGAATCTGTCGGCATACCGATGATATTGTCGGGAGCAAACCTCCCACAGGGCAAGCGTATAAACACTGTAATTGGCAGCCCCGACATGTTGCCGACAATATTGAGTCTAATAAACTGCAAAACAGATGCTAGCTTTGAGGGCGAAGATGTTGCAAGGGCTATTGAGCAAGATGAAAAATTTAGTGAAAAGGCGTGTTATCTTGCGGCTTGCCCGGGAAGAGAAGTGTTTTTAAAGGAGTTTGAGCAGGCAAATAAAAACCCACAACATTTTGGCTGGCGTGCTATAAGGACGCAAAAGCACATGTATATAATTGATGTGGGGTATAAAACACAGCCGCAGTTGCAGCGCACGCTCTACAATTTACAAGAAGATGAGTTGCAGCTAAACCCACGCACTGTAACCGATGTAAATAAGGATGAAATTGCAAGCAAACTTGAAAAAGAGCTTGTGGGATGGATAAAAGCACAAAACGATGGGTTTACCGCCCATATAGACTAGAAAAGTACAGTAAAAGTTACAATAAATATACGTAAGGACGGCAATTTAATTACTACAAAAAAATAAGTATTGCAAATTTTAAGGAGGTTTTTGATGAAAAGCCAAAGCGCGGCAAAACAAAAGACAAGTTTCAACAATAACAACATTTTAAAGCGAATTAAATCAACGGCAAGAAAAGACTGGCAGCTATATGCACTGTGTGCACTTCCGATATTATATTTTATAATATTCCATTACGTGCCAATGTACGGTGTGCAAATTGCTTTTAGAGACTTTAAAGCAGCAGACGGAATAACAGGAAGTGAATGGGTAGGATTTGAACACTTCATCAGATTTTTTACAAGGCCTAACTTTTGGACTTTAATTGCAAACACATTGCGTTTAAGTTTTTCTCAAATTATTTTTGGTTTCCCTATACCTATTATACTGGCAATACTTTTAAACCAGGCTAAAAACGGCAGGTTTCGCAAGTTTGTTCAAACGGTAACTTACATACCGCATTTTATCTCAATTGTTGTTTTAATCGGTATGTTGTATATATTTTTATCACCGCACACAGGCATAATAAACAATATTATTACCATGTTTGGCGGCGAGCCCATTAACTTTATGGGCAGTACAGATTGGTTTACAACGGTGTTTGTGACATCCGGTGTTTGGCAGCATGCCGGTTGGAACGCAATTATTTACATAGCAACGCTTGCCGGTGTAAGCCCGGATTTATACGAGGCCGCACAAGTTGACGGCGCAAATAAGTGGCGCTTAATATGGCACATAGACTTGCCAAGCCTAATGCCAACAATAGTTATGATGCTAATTTTGGAAATGGGTAAAGTTATGAACCTCGGTTTCCAAAAAGTGTTCTTGATGCAAAACGATTTAAATATAGGTGCAAGCCAAATTATATCTACCTATGTTTACGAGATAGGTATTATAGATGCACAGTACAGCTACTCTGCGGCGATTGGTTTGTTTAATAATATTATTAACATTATTTTGCTAATTACATTTAACCAATTAGCTAAAAAAGTAACCTCTAACAGTTTGTGGTAATGCTTTTTAATTAATAATATTTTACTTTCAGTATTAGGAGATGAAAAATGAGCAGCTTAACAAATAAATTAACTAAGTTTACCCAAAAAAGTAAAAGCGACATAGCGTTTGATGTTTTTAACTACTTGTTGCTTGCAATAGTTTCGTTTTTAGTTTTGTATCCGCTTTACTTTATACTAATTGCCTCCGTGTCGGACCCGGACGCAATTAACAGCGGCGGCGTTACGTTTTGGCCCGTTGGCTTTAACTTAGACGGATATAAAAAGATTTTTGAGGACTCAAGTATTTGGACAGCCTATTACAACACAATATTTTACACAGTTGTAGGCACTACAATCCAAATATTTTTAACAATGATGATAGCGTATCCGCTGTCGAGAAAACGCTTTTCGGGCAGGATACTTTTTACTATTATTATTATGGTAACGCTTTATTTCCAAGGCGGTATGATACCGACATATATTTGGATGCAACAGCTTAACCTTTATAACACCCCGTGGGTAATGGTGCTTTTGCCGGCCGTTAACGTGTTTAACGTAATTATTGCAAGGACTAATATACAGCATAATATACCCGAAGAGCTGTATGAAGCGGCAACTATTGATGGCTGCAGTTACTTTAAGTTTTTTACAAAAATGGTGCTACCGCTATCGCGCACTATTATTTCGGTACTTGTGCTTTACTACGGTGTAGCACATTGGAACGAATTTATGAACGGACTTTTATACCTGCGTGATAACGAGCTATTCCCACTTCAAATTGTTTTGCGCGGCATATTGGTGCAAAACCAAGCGTCGGCAAGCATGATGCAGGATATAGAATCTATGATGGAGGCACAGCGTGCGGCAGAGCTTATTAAATACGGCCTAATCGTTGTATCGACACTTCCTATATTAATAGTATATCCATTCTTGCAAAAATACTTTGAAAAAGGTGTTATGGTAGGCTCTGTAAAAGGCTAATAAATACACACCCGTAATTTTAAGTTTTTATAAGGTTATTTCGGGGCTTTAATTTAAGCCCCGTGCAAATAATAAATTAAAAGGAGAATCGAAATGAAAAAAGTACTAAGTTTAATTTTGTGTTTGGCACTTTGCCTAACCCTTATGGTAGGTTGTATACCATCTGCAGGTAATGACGAGCCGGCACAGAGCACCGAACCAACAGGCACAGACGAGACAGCGGCACCGGCAGTAAACGCGACAGGCTACCCAATAACAGACGACATCACAACATATGAAATTGCTGCAAAATCACGCCACAACAAAGATTTTGAAGAGCTAATTTTCTTCGATGATTTGCAAGCACTTACAAATATCGACATCGAGTGGATTATGAGCTCTGAAGATGGTTGGAGCGAGAGAAAAAGCCTTCTATTCACAGGCGAAGATTTGCCGGACGCTTTCTACGGCCAAGGCATTTTAACAGACGTTGAAGTTATCAGATACGCTTCACAAGGTCTTCTTATTCCTTTAAACGATCTAATAGAGCAATATGCTCCTAACATACAGCACTTATTTGAGTACAACCCAGAGTATAAGAAATTGCTAACAGCTCCGGACGGAAACATCTATGCACTTCCGTCAATAACAGAGCTAAGCCCAACAACTCACGACAAATTGTTCATTAACAAAACATGGCTTGATGCCCTTGACCTTGAAGTGCCTGAGACAACAGAGGACTTTGCTGAAGTTATGATGGCATTTAAAACAATGGATCCTAACGGCAATGGCGAAGAAGACGAAATTCCTTTTAGCTTCTTGCCTGACAGAAAAGAAAACGGATTGCACTCAATGTTTGGTAGTTTTGGCCAAGTAGACGCACTTGACCACCTAGCTGTAAAAGACGGCCAAGTTATCTACACAGCACAAACAGAAGAATACAAAGCGGCTATTGAGTACTTTAACTCACTTTATAGCGACGGCCTAATTGACCTTGAAGCATTTACACATGACTTTAATGTGTACATGGCGAAAGTAAGGGGCGAAGAATTGACAGTTGGCGCATTTGTAGGCTGGAGCTTGTCATCTGCTGCAACTGTAAATAAAGATCACTATGTTGCACTTGAGCCGCTAATCGGACCTGATGGCGACCAATTATGGAAAACATACACAAGCACAATCAACGCAAAAGGCTCTTTTGTAATTACAAGCAGCTGCGAAAACCCAGAAGCACTTATGAGATGGGCAGATTATCACTATGACCCTGAAATATCTCTACAAATAGACCAAGGTTTGTTTGGCACACTGCTTGAAAAAGGCGATGATGGCCAAATTACATACCTACCAGTACCGGAGGGTCAATCTTTTGCAGATGTTAACCACTCAATAGGCCCCGGCGTTAACGGCATTGGCGCTGTTACAGACGAAATTACAGCCAACCTAGTTCTAAACGAAAACTTGACAGAGCGCGCAGAGCTTGACGCTTTCTATGCACCGTTCAACGTGCCTACTGATGAGGTATTCCCACCGGTTTACTTTACAGAAGAAGAAGTAGAGCAACTTGCTATTCTACAAACAGACATCACACCTTATGTAGACCAGCAATATGCTAAATGGATTGTTGAGGGCGGCATTGAGGAAGATTGGGAAGATTATTTAGAGCAACTTGAAGTAATCGGCGTACAAGAGTACATTGATATTCACCAAGCAGCTTACGACAGATACATTAACTCTTAAGCACATAGTTAAACATAATATAGCGCAAAAATAAGGCTATAAACATTACCCTTAAACTGGCAAAGAGCATAATCTTTGTCAGTTTAAGGGATACATTTTAGGGGATTGAAAATGAGTAGTAAAAAAAATATAGTTTTTATTATGACAGACCATCAACGCATAGACACTTTAAGGCGCAAATACTGCGGTGTTGAAGTTACACCAAACCTAAATAATTTAATTGAAAACGGTGCTTTTTTTGAAAAAGCTTACAATACATACCCACTGTGCGTGCCTGCAAGAACAGCGCTTGCGACAGGCATTAACCCAATAAAAAACGGCATGGTGCACAATGACTTGCCGGGAGTTTACGCGAGAGAAGAAAACATAACACTGCACGAGATGTTATCTGACGCAGGTTATGAAATAGCACACGTAGGAGTGCACCACATAGTTACAAAGCCGAATATAAAAGAAAAACTACCATTTGAAAGAATGATAACAGATAAAGATTTTGCCGATTACGCAAAAGGGCAAGACATGGACATTGCACGCAAAGAGCGCCATGTGCATGTTATAAAAGAAAAATTTGATGGCGTTTATGAAAACCATGCGTATTCAAACCATGTTGTTGACGATTGGCAATATGAGCTTGAAAATTTTAAAGACTACTGGTTTACAACACAGGCAATAGACTACATTGAAAATGCGCACAAAGACCCGTTTGCTCTGTTTTTGTGCATGTGGGCACCGCACCCACCGCTTTTAGTGCCAAAACACTATGCGGATATGTTTGACTACAAGACAATTGAAATGCCAGAGAATGTTGCAAAAATAACAGAAAACGAGCCACCAATGCGCAGAGACGGCACAGCGGCAAGGCTTGCAGAAGGCATAGACGACACAGAATGGCGCAAGATGTGGGCGGCGCATATGGCGCTTGTTAAAATGGCGGACGACCAAATAGGCAGGGTAGTAAAGGCGCTAAAAGACAGCGGCCAGTGGGACAACACCATACTTGTATTTACAGCAGACCACGGCGAGCAGTTAGGCGAGCACAACATGTACCAAAAGATGGAGATGTACGAGGGCTCTGTAAGGGTTCCGGCGCTGTTTTGCGGTGCGGATATAAAAGCTTCAAACTATAAAAAGCAAATATCTCACTTAAATTTTGTGCCCACAATTTTAGACCTGCTTAATATTGAGAAAAAGCAAGACTTTGAGGCACAGTCCCTTGCTAGAACACTTGTCAGCGGCGCAGACTATGAGGAAGAGGCGGTATTTGGCTGCTATTGCGGCAACAGAGGCCCCGGCTCAATACGCAGAATGATTGTTGACAAAGGGTATAAGCTGGTGTACGATACAAGTGAGCACACGGAGCTTTTTAACCTTGAAGAGGATCCGATGGAGTTGCATAACCTCGCCGCCGACGGCAAATACAAAGACATTAAAAAACAGCTGTACAACGCACTTTGCACATGGGCAAAAGACAGCGGTGACAATGTAGATTACTTAAATTTTGATGAACTTGACAAATAGTAACAAAAGCAGTGCACAATAGAAAGGGTTTTAATAAATGCGTACAATATTTTTGATGATGGACTCTTTAAACAAGCATTATTTAAATGCATATGGCAACCCCTTTATTAAAACACCCAATTTAGATAGACTTTTTGCACGCGGAGTAAAGTTCGAAAATTACTTTTGCGGTTCTATGCCATGCATGCCCGCAAGGCGCGATTTTTTTACAGGAAGGCTCAGCTTTTTAGAGGCGCCTTGGGGCTCGCTTGAGCCTTGGGATGCATCTATGCCAAGAATTATGCGCGATAGCGGTGTTTACACGCACATGATTACCGACCATTACCACTACTTTGAGGGCGGCGGTTTAAATTATGTGCAGGCGTTTGACTCATGGGAGTTTGAGCGAGGGCAGGAGGGAGACGTTTGGCATGCACTTGTGGAAGAGCCACAAAGGCCGGAATTTATAGGCAAAAACCGTCGCGCATATTGGGTAAACAGGCATTTTGCAGACCTGCAAAATGAAGAGAGCTACCCGACAGTGCGGTGCGTAAAGCAGGCGATTAATTTTGTTCGCAACAATCATGCGGCCGATAAGTGGCATTTGCATTTAGAGCTTTTTGATCCGCATGAGCCGTTTATTTGTCCTCAAAAGTATCTTGATATGTACGATGATAACTGGGAGGGCTTGCATTTTGACTGGCCTAATTATGCGCCTGTTGACATGGGAACAGAGGGTGAAGAGGGGATAGCGCACATAAGAAAACGCTATGCCGCAGTGCTTACAATGGCCGACACTTGGCTCGGTAAGCTCTTTGATGAGATGGACGAGCACAACATGTGGGACGACACCACAGTTATTTTATCAACAGACCATGGCCATCTGCTCGGTGAGCATGGTTACTGGGCAAAAAATTATATGTTCGACTATAAAGAGCTTGTAAATATACCACTGTGCATTTGCCATGGCGGTGCGCAAAAATTTGAGAGCGATGCATTGTGCTCGGCCATAGATTTAATGCCGACACTGCTAGATTTACATGGTATCAAAGCACCCGGCACAGTGCAGGGCAAGTCTCTTATGCCCATTGTAAATAAAGAAAAAACATCACATCACAGCGCTGTTTTGTATGGCTATCACGGTAAAGATATAAACATGTTTAACGGCACATACACATACTGTAAAGAGCCGGACACAAAAACGCCGACGCACATGTACACCATGTGCACCGACACAAGAGAGGGCTTTTTGAGCAAAGAGATGTTAAGCAGTGCAAAAGCAGGGCGTTTTTTGCCGTATATAGGCGATGTGTTACAGCTTAAAATCCCATATATGCCGCACAGACACCGTGACAGCACGGGCGCAAATCCTATATATAATTTAAAAATTGACCCCGAGCAAAAAAACATGATTACTGATGACGGACTGCGACATGAGCTTGAGTTAGAACTGGAGCAAATGCTATTAAAGTACGAGGCGCCGTGCGTTATAGATAATTAAATCAAGTGTAAAATAAATTAGTTGTTGGTGCAAAGTGCCGCTTTTGTATTATTAAGCGGTGCTTTGCGCAAATATAAACTTTTAAAGGTGATACTATGTATAATTTTGATGAAAATTTTAAGAGATATGAAGAGTTTAACCCAAAAGTGCCCGTGTGGTGCTTAACACCCAACAGCGGGAGCTATACGCACCGTTTTTTTGACACAGTGCCCATAAGCCCATCCGGAAGATACCTTGCGGTTTTAAACATGCCTTACGAGGATAGAGACGCAGAATTTGGCGACGAAGCAGAAGTTGTCATTGTAGATTTGCATACAGGCGAGGAGAAAAGCGTTTGCAAAACAAAGGGTTGGCAGCACCAAATGGGTGCAAATATCAACTGGGGCGAGGACGACAACACATTGGTATACAACGATGTGGACATGGATGCAAAAAGAGTTTATGCGGTTAAAATAAATCCCTTTACAGGAGAAAAAACGGCATTGAGTCACGATATTTACCATGTCTCGCCAAATGGAAAGTACGGAGTGTGCTCAAACCTTGCGGCCATGTCAAAAACACAGTACGGCTACGGCGCAACGGTGCCAACAGAGGTTATACCCTTTAACACCATCAGCACGCAGGACGACGGTGTTTGGGTAGTGGATATAGCGAGTGGAAAATCTAAGATGATTTTGAGCCTGAAAGAGATTTTCGACAAAACACACACAGAGCTGGAGAGAAGCCATCTTTTAGACGGTATTTGCTATGTTTTTCACACAAAGTGGAGCCCAAACAGCGAGAAAATAATGTTCTCAACCAGATGGGGCTCAAACGCTTACAGGGACGGCTTTGACTTGAATGCATCGCCTGAAAAACCGCTGCTTTACTGTGTGTTTACCTGCAATGCAGACGGCAGCGATTTAGAGGTGTCTATTGACGAGTCGCAATGGTGTAAAGAGGGGCACCATACAACATGGTACCCGGACAGTAGCTTTTTGACGATGAATTTAAATGTAGAGCTAAAGGGTTTAAAGCTTTGCAAGGCTACTTTAACAGGCAGACACATTGAAAAACTTATAGACAGCGTCCCGGGTTCAGGTCACCCGAGCTTCCATAAAAGCAAAAATATAATGATATCTGATGCATATGTAAACGAGGATATTTCTTACGGAGACGGCACAGTGCCAATACGTGTTATAGACTTTGATAAAAACATAGAGCACCCGGCACCTATACGCATAAATGTGGCGCATAAAGGGTCTAAAATATCGCCAAAATATAGGGTTGACCCACACGTAGTATGGGATAAAACAGGTAGATATTGCGTGTTTAATGGCCATACAGACGGCTGCCGCAGGGTGTTTATAGCTGACATGAGCAAGTATTTGTAATAACTGGTAAAGTATAAATAAAAGAGGTATATTATGTCGGATGCGTTAAATAAAAATATTGAAAATATAGACGAATATTTAAAGACTGCCACAGAGATTGCGTGCTCACAAATCAAAAAGAATATAGAAGTTTTCGACGGCAAGTTTCAAGTGGATAACAGCGAAAACGGCTTTTATGAGCCGTGCAAAAACGAGAGCTGGACGTCTGGCTTTTACACGGGAGAAATATGGCTTGCGTACGAGCACACGGGCGAAAACATTTATAAAGAGGCCGCATTAAAGCAAGTGGCAGATTTTAAAAACCGTATAGAAACTATGGACGGCATTGACAACCACGATGTAGGTTTTTTGTACTCGCTCTCTTGCGTTAGCGCATACAAGCTAACAGGTGACGAAACAGCAAAGACGGCTGCAATACAAGCTGCAAATTACCTTTTGACACGCTTTATCGAAAAAGGCGAGTTTATTCAGGCGTGGGGGCCTATAGGCCATCCTGACCATGGCCGTTTAATAATAGACTGCCTGTTGAACCTACCTTTGTTATACTGGGCAAGCGGCATAACAGGTGACGATAAATATGCCGATATTGCGACAAAGCACATAAAAACAACAATGAAAAACATAGTGCGAGAGGATAACTCTACTTACCATACTTTTTATTTTGACCCACAAACGGGTGCGCCGCTCAAAGGCGTAACGCATCAGGGCTACAAAAATGGCTCAGCGTGGGCAAGGGGCCAAGCATGGGGTGTTTACGGCTTTGCGCTTGCGTATAAGTATGTAAATAACCCCGAGTATATCGAGCTTTTTGAGCGTGTTACTGACTTTTTTATCAAGAACTTACCGTGCGATTTAGTGCCGTATTGGGACTTTACATTTAACGATGGCTCCGACGAGCCAAGGGACTCCTCGGCGGCGGTAATTGCGGTTTGTGGCATGCTTGAGATGAGCAAATACTTGCCAAAAGAAAAGGCGGAGTATTACACAGACGTTGCAAAAAAAATACTGTGCGCTGTAATAGAAAAATGTAGCGTTAAAGACTATACAAAATCTAACGGGTTAATTTTGCTAGGCACTTACGCAAGAGCGTCGGAGTTTAACACATGCAAAAACCGCGGTGTAAATGAGTGCAATACGTGGGGCGATTACTTTTATATGGAGGCGCTTACAAGGCTTTTGAAAGATTGGCAGCTTTATTGGTAATTTTTTTGTTAATTTTGTGCCTTAAATTTATACCGCTATAAAGTGGTAAATTTTCTTTTTTAAATTAATGTTTTGGCTTTTAGCCGATATTTTTTAATGCGCAAATCTTCGGATTTGCGCATTAATTATAAAAAAACATATAAAGCTAGAAGGCTGTCAATGGTAAAAGAGAATAACACTTTGACAAAAATCTGTTTTTGAAATGCATAAAGATGTATTTTTATACATTTTTTTATTTAAAATAGCGATAAAACAGCAAATAGCATTGATAAAATATTAATAATATGGTACTATGTCATAAATAATTTATTTTAGGAGCCTTTTATGAACCCAGTTGTGACGTTTTATATGAAAAGCGCAAACGAAATAAAAGTAGAGCTATTACCAGAGATAGCGCCTAACACAGTTAACAGCTTTTTACACCTTGCAGAGCTCGGCATTTATAACGGCTTTGCAATTGAGCGCATTGTTCCCGGTTGCTGGATAGATTTTAGCTACACCGCCTTTGGCCGAGAAGAGGCAAAATATTTTATTGATAATGAAGCAAAATTGCAAAACAACATGATGATAGACTACGGA
>CAYJBO010000008.1:15549-52950 GCA_964368295.1 uncultured Bacteroides sp. | reverse complement strand
ATTGGCATATTTGGCGGTTGCCGCACTAGCGGCGAGCCAAATGCCGCATTGGATTAAAATTATATAATGCAACGCATTATATAAATAATCCGCAGGATTATTTATTGGCATATTTGGCGGTTGCCGCACTAGCGGCGAGCCAAATGCCGCATTGGATTGAAATTATATAATGCAACGCATTATATAAATAATCCGCAGGATTATTTATAACTTATTTTATGGCGGTGCTACGCACATGCCAATTTATATTGTACTGCATACAATATAAATAATCCGCAAACTCGATAAAGTTTACAATTAAACGCACATTGCTATTCGCCTTGCATTTATAAATTAAGCACCGTAAATAATTTGTTGCTTTTACAGTTTAGCAGTGCGGGCTAATGTGCTAAGTAATCTCCATTTGCCACTTTGGGGATTAATAAATTTTAATCTATAGTGGCAGAACGGAGAAAAAAAATGGAACTACAAATATTACCGTCTATACTTGCGGCAGATTTTGCTAATTTAGAACAGGACTGCAGAAAAGCGCTTACTGCAGGTGCAAAAGCTTTACACTTCGATGTTATGGATGGCCACTTTGTGGACAACATATCTTTTGGTATTCCCGTGCTTGCAAGCCTAAAAAAAGCAATGCCTGAGGCCGTTTTTGATGTACACTTAATGGTTACCGATCCGTTAAAATTTATAGAGCCCTTTGCAGAGGCAGGGGCGGCATGGCTTACTTTTCACTGCGAGGCAGACAGCCCACCGGAGAAGACAATACAGGCCATACACGCAGCCGGCATGCTTGCCGGCATATCACTAAAGCCCTCTACACCTCCTCAAGCGGTTTTCCCGTTGCTTGACAAAGTTGACCTTGTGCTTGTTATGAGTGTAGAGCCGGGTTACGGCGGACAGCAGTTTATGCCAAGCGCCATTGAAAAAATAGCAATTTTACGCAAAGAGGCAACTGCGCGCGACAACCATAGCCTACGCATAGCAGTAGACGGCGGAATAAACGAGAGCAATGCCGCACTTTGTGCAACGGCCGGCGCAACTGCCGTAGTGGTAGGCAGCGAGCTTTTTTCAAGCGACGATTACGCTGCAAAAATAGACGCTCTTAAAAATTCTCCCGATAAAAAAGACTAAACTTTACAGTGGCATACACTTAACACTATAAGAACGGAGAGTTTACGTGCCAAACACAACCACAACCCACATACCAATAATACGCCACCCTGCAAACGCAACACAAAACGACTATATACTAATGACACTGCCGCTTTTGGCAATGTCGTGTTACCTGTACGGCTTTAGGCCTGCATTGCTTTGCCTATTTGCCGCTGTTGTTGCAATGCTATGCGACAGGGCTGTTGCCGCAATGCGCCGGTTACCATACGACAGAACCGACACAAGCAGTATTGCCTTTGCCCTTATTGTTACGCTATTGCTGCCTGCAAACACATCGTATAACGTAGTTTTACTTGCTGTATGCACTACTGTGTTGCTTGGCAAGGCCGCCTTTGGCGGATACGGCGCATATGTTTTTAGCCCGCCTGCTGTCGGCTTTACAGTTGTTGCAATAAGCAGGCCCGAAGAAATTTTTTCTTATCCATCTACAATGACAAGGTTGCCCCTATTTAGCTTAGAGAGCATACCCCTCACAGAGGGGCCGCTTGTTGTGCTAAAGGCCGGCGGCTTGCCAAATATAGACATACTAAATTTAGTGCTTGGCAACTACCCTGCAAGCATGGGCGCCGCCTATGCACTAATAATACTAGCCTGCTTTGCATTTTTATGGATGAGAAAGCGCATAACGCTCTCTACCCCTATTGGATTTTTAGTCACCTGCGTATTGATAGCGTACCTATTCCCAAGGCTTGGCGGCATAGGGCTAACATTCCCTTGGGAACATGTTTCGATGCGTTTAACCACCACACTTTATGAGCTGCTTTCGGGTGCAATACTTTTTGCCGCTGTGTTTTTAATAAATGACGATGTCACACAGCCAAAAAGGCAAGATGCCAGAATTTTGTACGGCATTATACTTGGCATTTTTACAATGATATTTAGATATTATGGCTCTTATAACATAGGCATTTGCTTTGCAATAATTTGCACTAATGTCATGGCCGCACCGCTCGACAGGCTTATGTCCTCTGTAAAGGGTGGCTACAAAAAAAGGCTTGTTGCAAACAGCAGTGCACAGCCTTCGTCCACTGTCAATACAATTGGCAACAAAAGTGATGTGACAGGCGATTTAACTGCCGCCGCTAACGATACGCAAAAGGGGGCTGACTAAAATGGCCGAGAATAACACGCAAATAAGCGCCGGCACAACTGCCGATAACCACGAGGACCTAAGAAGAGAAAAAGTTGACAGAAAAGTAAGGCGCGACAGAATATTTTTAAACAACCCTGTAATAATGCAGGGCATAGGGCTTGCCCCACTTATAGTAGCCGCCACAAGCGGGTACAACTCACTTGTACTTGCGGTAGGCATTATTATGCTGCTTACCCCTACAAGGATACTCTCGGCGATACTTAGCCGCATAACGCCCATTAGGTTTAGAGGCCCTGCGTATTTACTGTGTGCAGCGCTTGTTTACATACCCACATATTACGTTGTAACTACAACGTTTGAGCCTGCGACAATAATACAAGTAGGCCTTTACTTGCCGCTACTTGTGTTTGACCCAATTATATTAAAGCGTTACGAGCGTGTGCAAAACGAGTCTTTGGACAAAGCGCTTAGCAAGGGCCTAATTACAACCATTGGCTACTGCCTTGTGCTTATGTTATTAGGTTGCCTGCGCGAGCTAATTGGCGCCGGCACACTTTTTAATATAACTATATTTAGCGTGGCACCGCTACCCATTGCGCTTCTTCCTGCCGGCGGCTTTATAATACTTGCAATAGTAATGGCCGTATGGCGCAGCGTTGTAGGCGTGGTAAAAGGCTCTATGATTATAGTAGAGGAGGACGTATAGTGGATTTTTCTTTAGTGTTTAGCGCAGTGCTTGAATTTTGCCTGTATGTTCTTGTTGCGATGTTTGTGCAAAATGCCGTTTTAGGCCGTGCGCTTGGCGTTTCTCGCCTTGTAAAACTTGTTAACGACGGCGAGATGGACTCATTAACGTTTTGCTTGCTGCTTTGTGCGGTACAGCTAATTGCAGCACCACTGGCCTATGTGGCAAACGATATTTGGCTGGTCTCCAGCGATTACTCTGAATTTATACGCCCACTTGTTTTTGCAATTTGCACAATTATTGCATTTATATTTACGCTTATAATTGTCGCATCTCTATTCCCTACACGCATATCAAAGCCGATGCTGTCTGTTTTGTCTATGGCTACAATAAACAGCTGTATTGCAGGCACACTGTTAATTACAACAATACAGGGCTTTACTTTTGTAGACACTTTAGGCTTTGCACTTGGCAGCGGGCTCGGTTACACCGCGGTAGTTTTTATACTTTTAGAGGGCGAAAACCGCATGAACAGCGACATGATACCAAAGGCGCTAAGAGGTCTGCCAATTAACCTATTATACCTTGCAATTTTATCTATTGCCGTGTATGGCATGACAGGACACATGTTGTCGTTTTAATACTTTTGCTTGCCGCCATAATGCGCCCGAGCGCCTGTGTATTAAAAAGCACTTAAATAAGCATAAAAATGCCGTAGGGACTAAACCCTACGGCATTTTTTTAATACAATATTTTTGCAATGATGCATTTTAGCTTGAGCTTATTAGTACATGCCACCCATGCCGCCCATGCCGCCTGCCATTGCCGCGCTAGCAGCAGCTGCTGCAGCAGGGTCTTCCGGCTCGTCGGCAACTAGGCTCTCTGTTGTAAGCACCATAGCCGCTACGCTTGCAGCATTCTCAAGTGCCGAGCGTGTAACCTTAGTTGGGTCAACTATACCTGTAGAAATCATGTCAACATACTCTTCTTTTTGTGCATCAAAACCGTAGTTAGTTTTGCCTGCAGACATAATTTTATCGATAATAACACTGCCCTCAAGGCCTGCGTTTTGTGCAATTTGGCGAAGAGGAGCCTCTAGTGCTTTGCGCACTATAAGTGCACCGGTGCGTTGGTCGCCGGCAAGTGTCTCAACAACTTCGTCAACGGCAGGTATTGCGTTAATTGGCGCTGTGCCGCCGCCTGCAATAATGCCCTCTTCAACTGCAGCTTTTGCAGCGTTTAGTGCGTCTTCAATGCGCAATTTTTTGTCTTTCATCTCAACTTCTGTCGCCGCGCCAACTTTAATTACAGCTACGCCGCCTGCAAGTTTTGCAAGGCGCTCTTGCAATTTTTCTTTGTCAAAATCGCTTGTTGTAACGTCCATTTGTGTGCGTATTTGTGCAACGCGTCCAGATATAGCATCTTTGTCGCCAATGCCATCTACGATTGTTGTGTTCTCTTTTGAAACAATAACCTGTCTTGCCGCGCCAAGCATCTCAACTGTAGCCTCTTTAATGTCGTAGCCCAGCTCTTCGCTTATCACTGTGCCGCCTGTCAAAATAGCAATGTCTTGCAACATCTCTTTGCGACGGTCGCCAAAGCCCGGTGCTTTTACTGCAACAACAGTAAATGTGCCCCTTAGGCGGTTTACTATCAATGTAGACAGCGCCTCGCCCTCTACGTCCTCTGCAACTATTACAAGCTTTTTGCCGCTTTGTACAATTTGCTCAAGAAGAGGTAGAATGTCTTGGATAGAACCAATTTTTTTGTCTGTAATAAGAATGTACGGATCGTCTAAAATAGCCTCCATACGCTCTGTGTCTGTAATCATATACGGTGTAATATAGCCGCGGTCAAACTGCATACCTTTTACAACTTCGCTGTAAGTCTCGGCAGTTTTGCTCTCCTCAATGGTAATAACGCCGTCTGCGCTAACTTTCTCCATTGCCTCTGCAATAAGTGCGCCCACAGTTTCGTCGCCTGCAGATACAGTTGCAACACGTGCAATGTCCTCAGTCCCCGACATTTTTTTGCTGTTTGTCTCAAACGCTTTAACCGCAGCTTTAACTGCTTTTTCAATGCCGCGTTTAATGTCCATTGGGTTTGCGCCTGCTGTAACGTTTTTCATGCCCTCAGACACAAGTGCCTGTGCCAAAACTGTCGCTGTTGTTGTGCCGTCGCCTGCTGCATCATTTGTTTTAGTTGCAACTTCACGCACAAGCTGTGCGCCCATGTTCTCAAAAGCGTCTTTTAGCTCTATCTCTTTTGCTATTGTAACGCCGTCGTTAGTAATAACAGGGCCGCCAAATTTTTTGCCCAAAACTACATTGCGACCTTTTGGCCCAAGTGTAATTTTTACTGTGTCTGTCAATTTATCAATACCTGCACTTAGTGCTTTACGGGCATCTTCGCCCATTAATAGCTGCTTTGCCATAAGTTAAACTCCTTTTATTTTATGCTTATATTTTGTTTTAATTTTATTGCTCATCAACAATTGCTAAAATGTCTGACTGGCGCACAATAACACACTCTTCTGCGTCTACTTTAACTTCTGTGCCCGCATACTTCGATATCAATACTTTGTCGCCTACTTTAACTGTCATAACAACATCTTTGCCGTCAACCACGCCGCCGGGTCCAACTGCCACAACCTCACACACTTGAGGTTTCTCTTTTGCGGAGCCTGTTAAAATAATTCCGCCCTTTGTAGTCTCTTCTGCCTGTGTGTTTTTAATAACAACTCTGTCGGCAAGAGGTTTTATTTTCATATCTAATTTCCCCCGATTATTTTTTATTGTTAGCACTCTACATAATTGAGTGCTAAGTAATATTTTACACGTAAAAATTTTAAAAATCAATACCCAAAATAAAAATTTTTTGTGAACAAACACAAAGTTTTATTAACTATTGCCAATTAAGGTGGCATCCATAATTTTTTTTGGCAGTACAAACTGTGCTGCAAGCGGCATAACTTTTATATCAAGCTTGTCCGTCACAAAGCACTCGCCGTCAATATTTACTACAAGCCCCTTTTTATCGTTACAGGCAAGCTTAATGTTTTTTGCCTTTTTATAATGTATTATCTCTTTTAAGTCCTCCCTAACCTCCTCATTTTGCGTAAGGTGGGTGCCTGCCTTGTAATCTTTTATAACAACGGCAATTTTAAGGCGGCTTATTTTGCTAACATAAACTACCTCCAGCACGCCGTCGTGCAATTTTGAGAAAGGCGACGCCAAAATACCGCTGCCGTATGTTTTTCCATTGCAAAAAGCCACCAGTAAAAAGTTGCCCTCTATGCGCTCGCCGTCAACCTCTAGCGTAAACTTGCGCCCAATCGGCTTTAACATCTGCAGTATAATTGAAAGATTATACGACAATTTCCCACTTATAAACGGCAAATTTTTAAATTTAACCATGTCGTGCGCAACATTTGCATCAAGCCCGCAAGATGCTATGTCGTGCGAGATTTTATCGTTTACACTTAGTAAGTCTATGCGTATAGGCTCGCCTTTAATGTTGTCCTCTATGTCTAAAAAGTCCTCTGCCGTGCCAAAATTGCGCACAAAATCGTTGCCCGAGCCGCACGGCACACTGGCCACTTGTGCATTGTCGTGCTTGTACGCCTGCGAAAACACCTCGTTTAGCGTGCCGTCTCCGCCACACGCATAAAACCTTATCTTTTCGTTTGTGGCAACACGCTCGCTTACAATTTTAAGTGCATGGCCAGCATACTGTGTTGTAACTATCTCGTAGTCGATGCCAAGGCGCTTTGCGGTTTCCTCAATTTTTTCTGCATATGTCACCGCCGCATGATTTTTACCCGAGCACGGGTTTACAATAAATATATGTTTGATTTTTGCCACTCCTCTTAATTTTATACTGCTAATTTGCTATTTTTTATCCTTTTTATCGCCGCTGGGTATATATCCACTGCCATCGTATTTTGGTGAGGCCGCAAAACACACGGTGTCGCACAGTATTGCGCCGGCTTTTTTAAGGGCCCGTGCGCACTCGTTTAGCGTTGCACCCGTCGTCAAAACATCGTCTACTATTAAAATCCGCTTGCCCTTAACCGTATCTTTTTGCGTCACCAAAAATGCATTTTTTACATTTTCAAGCCGCTGTATACTATCCAGTGCAGACTGCCTGTCTGTTTTGCGCACTTTTTTAAGCACTGTTTTGCTAAAGGCTATGCCTTGTTGCCCTGCAATTTTCTTCGCCAGCAAAAAAGGTATGTTCTCACGGCCAAAGTGCTCTGTCCCGATGGTAGGCACACTCAGTATCACATCGTATTTTTTGCTTAAAGCTAAGTTTTCACTTATGTTTTTAGCCATGCTTTCTGCGCAAAAATCTAACGCATGTAATTTATCGCTGTACTTCATGTCTTTTACAATTTGCTCTACTTCAAGGTCGTACCAATAGGGAGCATAAGAGCTATCTACACAAGTTAAATAGTGCCATCTCTTCTCTATTGGGCTCTCGCTATTTCTCTTAAGTGCGCTGTTCTTTTGTTCGCAGTCGCTACACGGTTGCTCTTTTTCAATCCGGCCGCAAAACACACATTTTTGCGGATATAAAAGGTTTAACAGCGTGCTTTTTGCCTTGTTAAAAGCGCAAAGCTTCTTTGTTTGTTCTTTATCACCACTTAAAATAAGCGCCTACCCCTCTCCGCTTTTCATTTCCCACAGGCGCAATTAATCCGCCGTTAAAAAATTTGCAAGGCACGAAAACCTCTTGTTTTGCCGCACATTCTTTATCATTTTATCTATTTCATGCGGTTGACCCGGCAATATGCAAAGTTTTCTTGCACGTGTTACCCCTGTGTACAGTAAATTTCTATAACTCAGCTTTTGCGGCACATCCATAACGGGTATTATAACTGCCGCAAACTCGCTGCCTTGGCTTTTATGTATGGTGACGGCATACGCCGGCTCCAGCTCGTAGACATTTTCCGACGGGTAGGTGTACACCCTGTCCTCGCTGCGCACAGTAACACTGTTAGAGCGCTTGTCCACCGCAATAATAATGCCCATGTCGCCATTAAATGCGCCTAGCCCCTCTGTGCCGCCCGTGCGTGTGTACTGTATGTCGTAATTATTTTTTGTCTGCATAACCTTGTCGCCAAGGCGCAAAATTCTGTCTTGCAAAACAAGTTGAGGCTTGCCCTCGCTCTCTGGGTTAATCTTTTGTTGTAGCTTTGCATTTAGCGCAGTTGTGCCAACACCGCCAAGCTTAGTAGGGCACAAAACCTGTATGTCCTCCATACTGTCAAACCCATAGCTCTCCGGCAAGCGCCTGCTAACAAGGTCGCACACTAAATCTGCACACGCGGCTACATCTCTTTGCTCCAGCACAAAAAAATCGCTCTCTCTGCCGGACAGCTGTAATTTTTCGCCCGCCACTATTCTATGTGCGTTAGAAACAATGTCGCTAAGTGCCGCCTGGCGGAAAATCTCGGTGAGCCTTATTACAGGCACCACGCCCGACGATATGACACTGCTTAAAACGCTGCCGGCACCGACACTCGGCAGCTGGTCCTCGTCACCCACCATAATTATTTTACACGACGGGCGCAGCGCACACAGCAAACTTTGAAATAAAAGCACGTCAACCATGCTCATCTCGTCTATTACTACAACGTCGCATTTTAGCAAGTTTTTTTCGTTATGCTTAAAGCTTACAACGTTGTTTTTTGAAAACTCCACCTCTAGCAAACGGTGAATTGTAGTGGCAACCCTGCCAGTAAGCTCGGACAGGCGCTTTGCGGCACGCCCTGTCGGCGCGGCGAGGGACACCCTGTCTCCACGCTGTTCTACCGCCGATAAAATGCCGTTTACCGCCGTTGTTTTACCCGTACCTGGCCCGCCCGTAAGCACCATAACACGGTTGCAAAGCGCACTTACAATAGCCTGCCTTTGCAGCGGTGCATATTTAATATTATTTATTAGCTCTATTCTCTCTACAATGCCACTAAAGCCATCTGCGCTTAAAGGCGGCTGTTTTGCCCTGTCCTTTAAATCGCCGGCAATGTCTCTCTCGGCAGATAAGTACTCCGGCATAAAGACATATTCTTTTTCGCCAAAACTGTGCACACAAATTGTTCTGTCGTCAATCATCCTATTGGTGTGGGAGCTGACGTTTTCCGGCTCCACACGCAAAAAATCGGACACCGTCAAAAGAAGTTTATCTTTTGGCACGCATGTGTGTCCGTTTTGCAAATTGTGCCTTAGCACAAATGTTATACCCGCGCTTATGCGCTGTGAGCTGTCGTACTCAAGGCACATGTCGGCGGCAATTTTATCTGCCGTTGCAAAATTTAAAAAACAAGGGTGCCCACATAGCAAATATGGGTTGCTTTGCACATAGCTCCTTGTGTCCTCGCCATAAATTGCATACATTTCAATTGCCGTTTGCGGCTCTAAATTCAGCGTTGCAAAGTAGGCCATTGTGTCACGCACGCCGTGCATGCGCCGAAATTCCTCTTGTATTTTGCGTGCTTTTAAAATAGTAAGGCCCTTTATTTTCGATAATTTTTGCGGGTCTGTTGCTATAATTTCAAGCGATGCATCGCCAAATAGCTCTACTATTTTTTTTGCGGTTGCAACGCCTATATACGGCAGTGCGCCGCCCTGCAGGTACTTTAAAATAGCAGGGGTTGTCTCGGGCAGCCTAACCTCATATGTCTCTACCCTAAACTGCTCGCCAAAATTTGTGTGGGACTTAAAAGCGCCATACATTGTAACTCGCTCCCCCACACAGAGTTGTGCCAAAGTGCCAACGGCCGTTATTAGCTCGCCCTCATCTGTAGAGACGTCTAGCACCGCATAGCCGTTTTCATCATTGACGAATATTATATTTTCAACACAGCCTTTAACGGTCAGCAGCTCTGTGTATGAATTTTGCATTATTTCTCCTTTTACAAACTCTTGTTTTTAACATAAAGTTCGTCGCAAATTATGTCAGCAATAGTGTCGGGCACCGCAAATATAACATCTTGTTCGTCTTTACTAAGCATTTTTACAGTTTGCTGTGTCTTTGCATCGCACAGTATAACTATTTTTTCGCCCTTAAATTTGCGCCGCAAGTCCAAAACACTATTCCACACATTCTGTCGGTTTTCTGCCGTGCCCACCACTATGTACCTGCACTTGTCGGCTCCGCCATATATAAGCGAGGCAAGCAAGTCGGACAGATAATAGGCGCCCAAAACAGCAAAGATTGTGACAACAATTACAACTATAACACTCAACATTGACAGCACCCCTTTTTGTAGTTTCTCCAGTGTATGCAAACTTTGGTGCTAATGTCAATTTTAGTACAACGCCCACGCTTTAAATGGCGTTAAATTAAAGCGTGCTCAACGCACAAACTGCGTTTAAAGATAATTATTATTTTGAGCTTTTTCTGCTTATAATTTTAGCGCACTCGCTAATTTTTTGTTTAAGTGTAAATTTGCGCCCACTGTTTGCCGGTATGCTTGTGTCAATGCCGTTGTTTTTACAGTAGTTCAGCGCATTTACTATTTGCGTTGCAACGCTGTTTTTATCCGCATCATCCTCAAAAGAGCACGCAAAAATTATGTCCCTAAGCGCCATGTTGTTGCGGCTTAACAAAAAGTATGCTTGCTCTTGTGTGCACGAAAAAGCCGTGTGATGCTCGCTATTTTGCACGGCAATAGGTATTAAATATTCATAATACGGAAGTAACCCCTCAAAAAAGCTATTGTCAAAATCAAATTTCGAAAGGCCGGACACGGCCTTTGTGCGGGCAAAAAACATGCCGCCCTTTACAGGTGCTCCCGGAAAATCTGTGCTTAAGGGAACGTTTATGCCTGCACTCTCAAGCGGTTTTTTTAGTGCTGCGGCGGCCTCGTGCCAGTTTGTGCCAAGCGGCAAAAAATCGCCCAGTGCGCTTGGTGCCACAAACGCGCCAATGTCTTTTCTCTCGTTAAAAATAGCGCCGCAACCCTGCGGTATCAAAGAGTTTAACGACAATCTCAACGTCTGTGCATCGCTGCAATCGCCATCTATCAAAGACAAATTATTGTGGCAATACAGCACGTTTTCAAACACGTAAATGTTCTTCCACAACTTTCCGAAAAGATGTGAAAAGCCGTTTTCCTCTGTGACAATGCACTGTGTTTTAGGCGGCAATTTAGGCGCAAATTTTTCTTTTAGCTCTGCTGATGCAAAAAGGCATAAGAGAGAGACATCCCTTTGTATATTGGCAGCGCCAACGCAAAGAACCTCGCCCATCTCCTCTTTTGCAAACCAAAACACAGCGGCAGTCCTGCCCGTGCGGCCCTTGTGCCCATGTGGGTTTTCTAAAAAAGGCAACGACCGCTGTATAACGGCCGGGGACAGCGTCCTAAACAAATTTTTATTTATAAATTTAACGGGGTACTCCGTGCTTGTGCGAATATAATTGTAAATTTCGAGCGGAGTGTCTGCATGTGCCTGCGCCTGACCATTTACGGCCGGGTGCAAGAGCGACTTTCGCTTAAAGAACGGGCTGCCAAGTTTAAGTATCTCCATCGGCATATCTATCATAGGGTTGTTACTATATACCGACAAATTTTCAGTGTTAAGATATGTGCCCCACGCAAAATCTGTGCCGGCAAAATTAATTGCAAAGCGCTCGCAATCTGCGCTTTGTGCATTGCTTGCGGCTGTAGTTTTTTGCGTTTCAGCGTCTAAATCGTCAAAGCACTTTAAAAATTGCTCACTATTAAAAAAGCTGCGCTTTACCACTATAAAATGCTTGTCCGGGTAGTATTTTGCCCCGTCTTCTTTTTGTTTATCGGCCTTGATACTCTGCCTCGAAAGGCTCCAAAAATCTAGCTTTTTTTGAGATGACATGGCATTAAACATAGTGTGCAAAGACTGTACCGGGCCAAATAATGTTTGGTTAAAAAACACTATTTCGTCATAATTTTCTAAGTTTTGCACCTCTTTAAAAGCCTGCTTATAGGCGGCGGCATCAAAGCCTACGTTGTCCCTATAAATAATTTTTGTGCAGTGCTTTTTAACTCTTGCCTCGTTTTCCGGCGTTACAAAACCGTTGATAACAACGGTTAAATCTATGCAGTGCTCCCGCATAGCCCTAAGCAAAAATATCACATAGTCATCAACTACACCGTTTTTGTCGTAATATGCAAAAATACCAAGTCTTTTACAGTATTCGCTGTCATTTATCGCCATAATGTAATCACAAACTTTCTAAATAATTAATGATATTGAATTATATTTTACACAAGCGGACGCTCTGAACCAAACCATTTAACACTGATGTCACCCAGTGTTCCGTTATTGGTTACAGTGCCTATTGCAAGGTTAATTTGGTTTGTAAGCTCTGTGTCTGCAACGCGCAAACCCACGGCGTAGTAGTCGTTGCCAAAGTCCATAGGCGAGACAGCTATGCCGGCAGTGCTGATGCTACTGTTGTATAAAAAATACACCTCATCGACAACAACGCAGTCCACCGCTCCGCTTTGCATCGCCGCAATGGCTTCGTCGTAATTTGCATATGTTACAATATCAGCCTCAAGTGCATCGTATACAGAAACCGCCTGAAGCGCCTCCAGTGCAGCACTTTCCTCCTGCACTCCTATCTTAAAGCCAATCATCTCATCGACACTGCGAAATTGCAGTTGAGAACTGCTTGCCACAAGCAATATATTTTTTAAGTAAGCGCCCGAAAAGCTGAGCGTTTGTTGCCTTGACGCCGTTATTGAGAGGCCGCTCCAAATCACGTCAATTTCGCCGCTGTTTAGCAGCTCCTCTTTTTGAGCCCAGTTTATAGGCACAAACTTTGGTGTGACGCCAAGCTCCTCACAAACGGCACTGGCCATGTCTATATCAAACCCCACAAGCTCACCGCTCTCGTCCACAAAGCTCATAGGCGCAAATTTGTTGTCGATGCCTATTAAAAGCTCGCCCTTTTTCATTATGTCTGCAAGCGTTGTAGAGTATGCGCTCGCAGGTGTAGTTGTCTCACTCTGCGGCTCGCTCTCTGCTTCGCTTTGCGATGACGAGGGCTGCGATTGCGAGGTCGGCTGTTCGTTTTGGTCTGTGCCGCTAGCATTTGATTGAGTCTCCTGCTGGGCGTCACTTTGTGCAGGGACACTTTCTTGAGGTGCACTTGTGTCCGTAATTAAAATAGCATCGCAAGATGCGAATAAAAACACTGCAAGTACAGCGAACAATATTATGGTTGTAATTTTTTTCATCGTTATTTTCTCCATTCTTCTGCTTTATAAATACAATTACCAAATGTAAAAAAGATATTAAAGCGGCAAAAATAAATTAAAAATATATTCCGATTTACTAAAATTTTGCCGACACTTTCTGTGAAGGCGGCTTTATGGGCGGCTCTCTTTTCACAGCTCAATTCAATTTAAAATTTCTATACTATTATACTATATTTTGTGTGTTTAGTAAATGATTTTTTGTAAATTATCGATTTGCCACAATTATTGTAAAACGCCTGTATTTAAGCTATTTTTTACAGTTATATAAAGCTTAAAAAACACAAAAAGGTAATATTTACATGCTTTAAAAAAAAGCACTTTACACAACATATTGCATTAATATTTTTGCGTTTTACTATATTAATTCATCGTGTAAAAACGGCTGTTTATTTCGCAGAGCGCAGCGCCAAGCACGCCCCCTTTTTAATCGCATATTTTGCGCTAAAAGGCCCCTAGAGTGTAAAATTTCACACTCTAGGAGCCTTTAAAAAATTATCGCCACTAAATATAATCGCCGCAAAATACAGGCTACTTAATAAAATTACTCAATCGGCAGGCCGTTTAATTTTAAAAAGCTCAATTTGTCCATGTAGCCCCTTTGAAAAACTATTTTACCGTCTACAATTTTAAAAAAACCGCAACCTCTAAAGCCTTTTGGGTCTTTCCACTCCATTATTGCCCACTCGCCATCCTCGAAGATATTCTCTAAAATGCACACCATCTCAGCCGTGGCAAACTCTTCTTTAAACCGCTGATAAATTGCTTTTTTGCCGCATACAGGGTCTGTTACAACTTGATGATTTACGGCATCATCTGCATAAAATTCTGCAAGTGCGCTGGCGTTTGCACTGTTAAAAGTGTCTATCCACTTTAGCAATGTCTCTTTTGGCGACATAGTTCGTCCCTCATTATTCATATTTTTGCCGCATTACTCATAATGGTTTGCAACAAATTATAGGCAATAATACCAAACATGTAATACATATTTACCGCAGATGCGCTTGTTTAAAAATTGCGCTAATTCGTTTTATTTGCCGTTTTGCTGATTATAAACACAAATATAAATGCACCAATTGCTGCCACAATAATTTCTATAAGCCAGCTTAACTGTTCAAAATCTGCTAAACTCACTGCCACTCCGCCTATCAATCCGCCAACTATGCCACAAAGCATGTTGCGCAAAAGGTTAGCCCTGTCTTTAAAAATAAAGCTAAACAGCCAGCCCACAGCACAGCCCATGGCCGCCGATACAATTAATGTAATCCCCATTTTTTAAGTGCCCTTTCGCCATGCGGCACGCCTTATAGTAGTAGCACCCCGTTAAGTTTACACTTTGAAGCCTACAAAAAAGCACATACCGGTTATTTTTTTGCTATGCTGTGTGTTAAGACAACACATTTTGCGCTAAAATTTAGCGCACAGCACATGGGTAAAGCAAAGCGGCTTTACCCTTTAAAGCTGCACAAAACAGCTTGTATTTTTAGATTTTAACGCCTATATAAAGCGCAAAATTAAGTTAGCTTAAAGCCGTCTTTAAGCGTTACAATCCTGTTAAACACACCGCTGTTTTTGGAGTCCTTTGTAAAAAAGCCCATGCGCACAAATTGAAATTTTTCACCCTGCTGTGCGTCGGCAAGGCCGGCCTCTAACTTACAATTTTTAAGCAATTTTACACTCTCCGGGTTTAGGTAATCCTTAAAGTTCTTACCCTCTTCAATGTCATTCATATCCTCTTGCGTAAATAAATTTTCATACAAATTAACGTCGGCATCTATTGCATTTTCGCAGCTTACCCAGTGGATTGTTCCCTTTACCTTGCGGCCGTCAAGCGGCATTTTGTTAGATGTCTCTATGTCCGCAGTGCAGTGTATTGCGGTGATATTTCCGTTTTCGTCCTCGTCTACACCTGTGCATTTTACGATGTACGAGCCCATTAGGCGCACCTCTTTGCCCGGTGTCATGCGCTGAAACTTAGGCGGAGGAACAAGCGCAAAGTCGGATTTTTCGATCCAACACTCACGAGTAAACGCAACCTGCCTTGTGCCTGCATTCTCATCTTTTGGGTTGTTTGTAAGCGGGAAGTACTCTGTTTTATCCAGAGGATAGTTGTCTATTATAAGTTTAATTGGCTCTAACACCGCAACGCGCCTTATCGCAACGGGGTCAAGCTCTGTGCGTATGCAGTAGTCAAGCATCCTCGCATCTAAAAGGCTGTTAGATTTTGCCACACCTGCAAGCTCCACAAATTTTAACAGGCTGTTTGGAGTGTAGCCCCTGCGGCGCAAACCGCTAAGTGTTGGCATGCGTGGATCATCCCAGCCGTCAACCGTATCAGTCTCAACAAGCTCGCGCAAATAGCGCTTACTCATAACCGTATTTGTTATGTTAAGACGTGCAAATTCCCTCTGTTTTGGGAACTCTCCAAAACCTAAATTTTGAACAACCCAGTCGTATAGAGGACGGTGATTTTCAAACTCTAAGCTGCAAAGCGAGTGTGTTATACCCTCGATAGCATCTTGTATGGGGTGCGCATAGTCGTACATGGGATATATGCACCACTTGTCGCCTTGTCGGTGGTGTGATGTGTGTTTAATGCGGTATAGTGCAGGGTCACGCATGTTCATGTTAGGGCTAGCCATGTCTATTTTCGCCCTCAAGGTCTTTTCGCCCTCGGCAAACTCGCCGTTTTTCATGCGCTCAAAAAGCTCAAGGCTCTCTTTAGCACTGCGCTCACGCCACGGGCTACTCTTGCCGGGCTTGCCTGCGTCGCTGCCCCTGTACTCTTGCATTTGCTCCCTTGTAAGGTCGCAAACATACGCTTTACCGTCTAAAATTAATTTTTTAGCAAACTCGTAGCACTTGTCAAAGTAATCGCTACCGTAAAATATGCCGCCGTTTGGATGTGTTCCAAGCCACTCTAAATCCTGTCGGATGCTGTTTACGTACTCCTCTTCCTCTCGCTCGGGGTTAGTGTCGTCATAGCGCAAGTTAAACTTGCCGCCGTACGCATTTGCAATGCTCCAGTTAATCCATATAGCCTTAACGCTGCCAATGTGTAAATATCCGTTTGGCTCCGGCGGAAAGCGTGTAACTATCTCGCTAACTTTGCCCTCTGCTATATCTTCATCTACAATTTGTGTTAAAAAATTTTCCGGTTTACTTATCATTTTTATCTCCACTTTTAAAATTAATATTCATTTCTAAAGCCTTTATGGCGGGGTTTCTTTTTAATTACAGAGCAGGCAAATATAATTTGGTTCCTCACTATTGTGCTGTACTGCTCTTTGTAAAAATTCATGATTGGCGAGTATGTATCGCGCGATAAGACGACATATTTTGACGGCAATTTTGTAAGTGCAAGCGCCTTTACGTCTGCGTTGCACCTAGGGCAACGGCACACTTTAAACATGTCAATGTACTTTTCAACGCACTCGTCCACTATTATTTCCATAACGTTTACAAGCTCAGACGTCATTACATTTATGTCGTCAACCGACACCTCGTTAGGGTGTACGGGCCTATTAATCTCCATTGCCTCTTTGGATCCGGCCGAGAATTTTTGTGCTGTCAATTCTTCTTTCATAGCATCTGCAAGCGCATCTCTGACGTTTGCCACCTCCGGTTTTTCTCTAAACGAGCCTTGCTCCACGCTCTGTACCTCTTGCGATTGTGGACTTGCGGCCGCAACATCCTGCGTTTGCTCCTCTTTGCTTTGCGCCGCCAAAGGCTCATCTTGCACTGCGGCGGGTTCTTCTTTTGGCAAGGTTTGCTCGCCAGTCTTTTCGCTGGGCGCCTCGGCCGCTGTTGTGTCTTGCTTTAGCTGCTCATCAAGCGCATTTTGTATGGTGTTTGAAATTTCCTCGTCGTGGATTTGCGCAACTTTTAATACAGGTGTTACTGGGCGCTTTTTTGCCTTTGCCCCACCACTATTCTTTGCGGCGGATACATCGTTTTCATTCCCGTCTGACTTTACACCCGATAACAAATTTAAAACATGCTCTGTTTTATTGGATTTAGAACTTTTTTTTGCCGCCAAAACAAACGCCCCCTTCACCTATATAAATATATGTATTTTTTATTCAATTTAACTTATTTTTTATAATGCCTGTAAGGAAAGCTTGTGCCAACTATCTCATCGCACAGCTTTTCAAAGTCCAAAGCAGGGTTAGAGTAAGGCTTGTGGCTAGTTACGCTTTTTTTATGCGCCGGTGCCTCCGCCACAACAACGCTGCTTCTAATTTTACTCTCAAAAACTTTAGTGCCAAGGTCTTTGCTCATCTCTTCAACTATGGCAAGTACGTCATTATTTAATATAACACGCTTGTCAAACCTGTTTAGCAAAATACCTAGTATTTTTAGCTGTGGGTTGTAATAAGTCCTAATGCTCTCTATGGTCTCTTTTATTTGTGTAACGCCCAAAAGGCTTAATATTTCCGGCGCCATTGGTATAATTAGGCTTTGCGTTGCAACATATGCATTTACCGTTAAAATATTAAGTGCGGGCGGCGTGTCCATTATAATAAAATCGTATGTCTTTTTTATAGAGGAAATAGCCTCTCTGAGCATAAACTCTCTGCCGGGTTTAACAAACTCTTGCTCGGCCGCAGAAAGCAAAATGTTAGACGCTAGCATATCGCATGTATCTGTAACGGCAATTGCGTCGTTTACATCAACTTCGCCGCGAAAAACGTCGTACAATGTCGTGCACTGCTCAATATCAAGCCCAAGGCTGTAACCAAGGCTGCCCTGTGGGTCTAAATCTACACCAAGTACCCTTGCACCCCTGTTGCTAAGCATAGACAAAAGTGCCGCGGCCGTGGTTGTTTTGCCAACGCCACCCTTTTGATTTACAACTGCTATTATCTTTGTTTGTGACATATACTTCCCCGTTTCTTAATGCCTTTATTGCAGCCCTTGCCACATGCGGCAAATTATAGTAAAATAAAATAAATAAAATAAATGGTTTTAGACTTATTTTTATCCTAATATGGACGATATAATATGTGAGGGAATATCCCCTTAAATACATTTTAACTAAAATGTAATGGGTTGTCAATCGAAATTACCCATGCATTCAATACATTTCTTAAAGGAGTGCTTACAATGGCATCAGTTTCAAGTTTATCTAGCTCAAGCAGCGCATCGTCAATATACGGTTCTCGCAACGTTAACATATTATCAGGCCTCGCCAGTGGCCTTGATACAGAGGGTATGATAGAGGGGCTTATTCAAAGCTATCAAACTAAAATATCCGGCTACGAGCAAGACCGCACAATAGCGCAGTGGCAGCAAACAAGCTATCAAAATATATCTAATTTACTTGTTGACTTTGACAACAAGTACAACTCTTATACATCAAGCACAAACCTTTCATCTCCATCATTCTTTACGTCCACGGCTCTTACTGAGACGCTTGGGCAGTTTGCCGATGCTATTTCTGCAACAGGCAAAACAAGCAGCAACATTTTAATAAATGCAGTTGCACAGCTTGCAACCGCCTCTACATATAAAACATCAATGTCTCATACACCGTCTGACGCAACCGTTAACGGCAACGAGACAACATTGACAGGCTCTGCTATCTCCGGTGGACTTGGCGCTTCTATGAATATAAGCGACCTTGAGGGCACACTATCTTTTAAATACGGCACAAAAACGGTTAGCATAAACTTTGATGAGCTCGATTTTATAGATTCTTCCGGCAATGGCGACAATGTAATTACCGCCGAAGATTTAAAAACCGCCATAAACGAAAAACTTGAAAATGTTAATGTAACTGTTGGCAGCAGCACATTAAAAGCCAGCGATGTAATCGGCATTGACGTGACGGGAAACACCCTTTCGTTCACAGATAAATCAGACGCCGGCAATGGAGTTACATTGAGCAGCGCAACGGGCAAGCTTGCAACTTCTTTAGGTCTTGAAACTATTGAAGAAAACCAGAGCTCTTTTGAATTTACACCCGACAAGTACTCTACAAGCACAAACTCTGTAGCATACATGAGCGGCAAAACCATGACTTTCACATTCGACGGCACCAGCAAAGACATAACAATAGGCAGCGATTGGACAGCGGATAACTTTACAGACAAACTTAACGAGGAGCTTGCACGCTCTTTCGGCTCAGGTAAAGTAACGGCTTCCATGTCGGCCGGCAACGAGCTCTCGTTCACTGTTGGTAGCACTTCTTCGCTCTCTGTAAGCTCTTACGAAATCGGTGAGATGCTCGGCTTTGGCAGCGACAATAGAATGACCACTTATTTTGATTCTTCGCAAACACTTGCAAACCTTGGTTTTACAGGCGAACAAACTCTTGAGATAAACGGTGTTTCGCTCGGCACTTTTGGCGAAAACACCACAGTTAGCTCTATTTTAAACTCCATAAACAGCAACGATAAATCCGAGGTTCGCGCAACGTATTCCTCGCTTACCAACGAGTTTATATTCACATCTAAAGAGACAGGCTCCGGCCGTAACATTGAATTTGGCGGCACTTTGGGCACGGCCCTGTTTGGCGATACATCAGACCCTGCCGCAGGCACCTTTACCGAGGGTACAGATGCTATTTTTAGCGCCACTGTAAACGACCAAGAGATGACTTTAACACGCAGCACTAACACATTTAGCCTTGACGGTTTGAGCGTATCTTTACGCGACACCTTTAACACAGGCACTCATACAGGGCCTATTACAGACGCCTCTGCGCTTACGAGCGAAGAGCTGTTTAGCGCAGGTGAAAGCGTTAAATTTTCAACAACAGCGGACAGCGATTTGATAGTTGACACAATTAAAGCAATGGTGGAAGACTACAACGAGCTTGTCAAACTTGTAAAGAGCGAATATACAGACATGCCGCTTGAGCAATCCAGTGGCGAGGCATATTTGCCACTGACATCTACGGATAAAGAGGGCCTTACAGAGACTGAAATTGCAAACTATGAAGAAAAGGCAAAAACCGGCATTTTGTTTATGGACAAGGATTTGTCGTCTCTTTCCACAGAGCTTAGAAATGCTATTGAAAGCATAGGGCTAAGCTCCGGCGACATGGCAGACATAGGCCTTACCACCGTTTATGAGGACGGCACAACTTTACTAGCACTAGATGAGACTAAGTTGCGCACTGCCATAAACGAGGAGCCCGACAAAATAGAGAGCGTGTTTACAAACAGAGAATCGTATGGCGCTACTTATGATGGGCTCATGTTTTCAATAGCATCCGTTGTAGACAAATACGCTGCTACAACAGGCGAGCCAAAAGGTATCCTCATCGAAAAAGCAGGATCTACACATTCTGCAACAAGCCTATTGCAAAACGATATGCTTACCGAAATGAATGAAATCGATGAGCAAATTCAAATTTGGACTGATAAAATGTCCGATAAAGTGGACTATTACACCGCTCAGTTTACAAGGCTTGAAATGCTTATAAACGAGATGAACTCACAGAGCTCCTCGTTCACTAGCATGATGGGCGGCTAATAACTTAACAAAAAAACTGCAGACGTTGCCTGACACCTGAAAGGATATTAATTTACATGGATACAAGAGGATATCAGCATTACAAGCAAGAGTCCTTAAACACTATGACAAACGGCGAGCTGTTGATTATGCTTTATGACGGCCTTGTAAAAAGATTACTTGAGGCACAGCTATATCTTGAAAAAAAAGAGTATGCCAAGTTTGAAATTGCATTGAACAAAAGCATTGCCATAATAAATTACCTAAGCGATACCCTAGACCGCAAATACCCTATAAGCATTGAGCTTGCACGCCTTTACGATTTTTTGTGCTACGAGCTTGCACGTGTAAGACTAGGGCGCAATAAAACAGAGCTAACTCGTGTGCACAAAATGGCCTCAGAGCTTCGCACCGCTTTTATTCAGGCAGATAAAAACACGGCAGCAGCCGACGCCAATAAGGGCATAATTGTATAAATTAAGCCCACAAGCATCAAAGCATACCAACAGACGCAATAAGCACTTTCGAAAGGATTATTTATTAATTATGATATCCGACAAAGATATTGCTTCGGCATTGGCGATAGTAAAAAAAATTAACATAGCCCTTACCGAGGCGCTTGATTTAACAATAGAGATGTCTAGCGCAATTAAAAGTAACGACCAAGTTGTAATGCGTATGTTTTTAAGTATGCGCCAAGAACAAATTAACATTATTAACGAATACGAAAGCGTTTTAACAAAGCAGTGCTCGTCAATGGATGAGGCAGACAGTAAGACAATGTCGGATATTTTATTCGCAAAAAAATGCGACATCCCCGGCGCTAATGATCTATTTGAGCAAACCTCTAAAAATAAAATGATTTTATCGCGCATTTTAGCCGCAGACAGATCTTTAAATATTAAAGTCGGTGGCGAAAAATCGTTTTATTTTAATACCGATTGATTTATTGTATTACGTAGTGTATAAATTATAAAATTTATGCACTGCGTAATAATTTTATTTTTAATTATTGTGCACAGCCATTGCAAAAACATACTTTTTAGTATAAACTTTATATATAAGTGTATATATATGCACTTGCTATGTTTTATTTTCAATTTATTGCGCACAATAAGTAATAATTAGTTGTGTAACATAATATTTTACAGGAGCGAGCTGATTAAATGCCACAAATCCGTCTTGATGGTGTAAGCATATGCTATAAAAAAGACAAGGCGCTGTTCTCCGCCGTAAATGATATCAGTTTTGCCGTAGAAAAGGGCGAATTTTTATTTTTGACCGGCAGTAGCGGCGCAGGTAAAAGCACCATAATAAACGCCCTTACAGGCAATATACGCCCTACTTCCGGCAAAATATTTTTAGACGATGCAAACGCCAAGTTTTTAAGTGCAAGGGCCAAGGCAAAGCGAAAAATACGCTTTGGTTTTGTGCCGCAAGAGTCTCACCTTGTGCGCAGGCAAACAATATACGAAAACCTAGAGCCGTTTGCCCACCTTGCAAAAAGAAAAGACGCCTCTATAGAGCAGCTGATAAATAAAGCTATTGCACTTGTCGGCCTTGACGACGTAAAGGGGCGATATCCAGCAGAGCTCTCTCATGGAGAATGCCGCCGGGCAGAGCTTGCGCGTGCTATTTTAACAATGCCAACTATACTTGTACTCGATGAGATAACGGCAAATATAGACGACGACACCCTTTGGGACATGTACTATTTGCTAAGCGAATTAAACAGCCATGGCGTTACTATTATTATGGCTACCCACTCAAAAAAGCTTGTCGATATTGCCAGAAGACGTGTTATAACGCTTGTGGACGGCAAGATTTTTAGCGATGTAAAAAAAGGTAAATACGGCACCACAAAATAATGGCTGTCACAACTTGTTTTTTGTTGTAACATCTGCACTGCAAAATGCTATTTTTTTGCATACATTCACATTTTTTTGCTTTTTTTTACAAAAACGTTTGATATTTATTATTAAAAGATATATAATTATACTATATAGATAAACTCTAAATCCTGCGTGGATTATCCGCTTTTTATTTTATGGCGTGCCTTTGCACTCGCCAATTTATTTTCCGTTTTTTTATTCAAAATTTCGCATATTTAATCACGTAAATTAATTATTGTCGCAACGGAGGTTTCTAATGAAAGGTTTGAGCAAATTAAAGCTAAAAACAAGGCTAATACTCTCTTATGTTGTACTTATAGTCTTAACGTTTTCAATCATCTACGCTTCTATTTTCGAGTCAACACGCATACGCGCAGACTACACAGAAGTTTTAGTAGAGGATGTTACTGTTTTACACCTACTGCAAGATGTTAAAGCGGACATAAACTCTGTCGCTTACCTTTTGCGCGACCAAATTGTGCTCGGCTATGACGATGACTCAATGGAATATATTTCAAGCATAGCATACGGCCTTTATGAAAACATAAATGCAATTAACGCAATTAGGCCAGACGATCCAAAATCCACAGAATTTTTAGGAGCTGTGGATGCATGGTTTGCAACGCTAACAGAACTGGACGCGGCAATTGCCGAGGGTAACCAAGCAAAAATTTCCGCGCTGATACGCGACCAGGATGTTGCCGCTTTATCACAAGTGCAAATAGCGAGCGATAACCTTATTGAGCTTGTAAACCAAGAGATGAATGATAAAATTGCACTTTCTAAGTCAACTTCAAACAATGCTCAAATATTCTTTTATGCAGCGGCTTTAATAGCCTTTATAATTAGTATTATTATAGCTGTGCGCATTGTACGAAGCATAACTATACCGCTAAAAACTGCCGAGGTAGCTATACTTGAGCTGAGCAAGGGCAACTTATCGCAAGAAGTTCCTGAAACTGAAGATAATGAGATTGGACAAATTTGCAATGCTTTGCGCCAATCGCAGACAATGCTTAACGAGATCATCTCCGATATTACAAACGTCACACAAAAAATTGTTGAGGGCGACTTGACCTACGAGATTGAGCAAGAATACCACGGCGAGTTCTCTCCTATTAAAGAAAACTTGCAGGCGGTTATGACTTATCTTGCCAAAACAGTGCAGGCTTTGCTTATTACCGCAGACGAAATTGCTGTTGGCTCAGAACAAATGTCGAACAATGCACAAATTTTAGCTCAGGGCGCATCACAACAAAGTGCCGCTATCAGCGACCTTAGCAACACTATTATCACCATTAGCAAAAACTCAAAGGCAAACGGAGAATCTGCACAACAAGCAGACGAAATGTCCGGCAAAGCAGGCGAGCTTGTTGTTAAAAGTGGCGAGGGTATGGCAGAAATGCGTGTTGCTATGGAGGACATCCTTCAAAGCCAAAATTCTATCGGCGAGATAATAAGCGCCATCGAAAACATATCTTTCCAAACAAATATTCTTGCACTTAATGCGGCCGTAGAAGCCGCGCGTGCAGGCTCTGCCGGCAAGGGCTTTGCAGTTGTTGCCGACGAGGTGAGAAACCTAGCATCAAAATCTGACCAAGCTGCAAAGCAAACAAAAAAACTTATTGATAACTCTTTAGTTAATGTTGAGCGCGGCAGCGAAATTGTAAAAAATGTTGCAGATTTGATGGATCAGACGATGAGCTATGCAGGAAAAGCGGTTGAATCGATTAATGTAGTTACAAACGCATCTGTTTCCGAGGCAAAATCTATAGAGCAACTAACAGCAATAATGGATCAAATCTCTTCTGTTGTTGAGACGAACTCAAGCTCTAGCGAAGAGTCTGCCGCCGCAAGCGAACAGCTATCGGCACAGGTATATGCAATGCGTGGAATGGTTGACAAGTTCCGCCTTAGCAAAGATGCACCACTAGTAACGCCGACCGACGACCATATGGCACCAAGATCGCACGTTGATATTGATCTTGAGGAGTACTATAACTCAACCTCGGACGATTTTGACATGGACGACAAATACTAAAACCTTAAAAACATAAAAAATTATACACAGGTGGTAATTATTATAATTGCCGCCTGTGTATCGTAATAGCGGATAAACTATTTGCTTTTTAGCCTTATTTTAATGATGGAGATGATGTTGCCATGGAAAAACCTATACATAACGGCGGATATATTTACGCACTGGACATAGGCACAAGAAATGTAATAGGTGTTTTGGCAAAAGAGAGCGACAGCAGAGTTGAAATTGTTGCTATTGAGACGGAGCCACACGCCAAAAGAACAATGATGGACGGACAAATTGAGGATATTGCACAGGTTGCAAAGGTTGTTGCAACAGTTACAAACAGGCTTGAAAAGCGCATAGGCAATAAACTTAGTTGCGCCTGTGTTGCCGCCGCCGGGCGCGCTTTAAGGACAGAACACGGCCATGCAATAATTGAGTTTGACGGCGTTCAAGTAATAACAGCTGACCATATAAGCCGCCTAGAGGCACAGGCTGTAAGCGATGCCGAGCTCGCTTTAAAGACAGAGAACAACAATAGAATGTTTCTTGTGGGCTACACGCCCACCGATACTTTTGTAGACGGCTATGCTATGCACTCGCTTGTGGGGCATACGGGCCTAAAGCTTGAGGCAACTGTAGTTGCAACTTTTTTGCCAAGCGAAGTTATAGAGAGCCTTTACTCCGTTATGAAACTTGCAAAGCTTGAGGTAGCAAGCCTTACACTGGAGCCCATTGCCGCACTTAACGCCGCCATCCCGGCAGAACTACGCCTTTTAAATTTGGCGCTTGTGGATATAGGCGCGGGCACCTCTGACATCGCAATTTGCCGTGATGCATCTGTCACAGGGTACACAATGGCTACAATAGCAGGCGATGAAATTACAGAGAGCATTATGAAATCTCGCCTTGTTGACTATAAAAGTGCCGAGGAGATGAAATCAAAACTAAGCGGCGCCGAGCCCATTGTGTACACCGACATACTGGGAATAGAAAGCACCGTTTCACCCTCGGATTTATTGCTTGAAATTAGCGATGTCACAAACGAGCTGGCAAACGCAATTTCGCAGTGCATACTGTCTGTAAACAAAACGGCCCCGTCTGCAGTTTTTCTTGCCGGCGGCGGCAGTAAGCTTTTTGGCTTGCAAAAGGCAGTAGCTAGCGTTTTAAACATGGACGAAAACCGAGTTGCAATTGCCGGCGGACACTTTAAAAACAGCGCCTTTTCCGACGAGCACGACATAAACAACCCCGAGTACACAACACCGCTCGGCATTGCCATATCTGCCGCACTTGGCCTTATTAGCGACAGTTACAGGGTATTGTTAAACGGAGAGGTCGCTAAGCTTTTCCGCAGCGGCAGCCTTACAGTGCTTGAAATACTTATGATGAACGGCTACACATACCAAGATTTACTTGGGCGAAATGGCAAAAACCTTGTTATAGAGGTTGACGGGGCGAGAAAAGTATTTGCCGGCGAGATATCCACCCCTGCCGTGTTGACTGTAAATGGAGTTGACGCAAAACCCACAACAGTTATAAACGCCGGCGATAACATAGTCTTTAAGCCTGCAGGGCACGGTGCCGACAAAGGGCTAACCGTTGGCGAATTATTGCAAAAGCTAGAGGCCGAGGCTATTACAGTAAACGATTTGCACCCACTGCCAAGCGACATTGTTTTAAGCGGCTCTGTTGTAAAGGTAATTGCATATACACACTCGCGCAAGGCTACAGCGGCAAAAAAGGCAGAAAAACCCACCGCACCTACTGCTAAAAGCACCTCTGCAAAAACTACATATAACAAAAACAGTACTAAGCCTGCGGCCGGCAAAAGTGATAACGACAAGGCCAAGGCCGATTTAAACAAAACAGCCAATACGGCCGCCGAGCCCATAGTAAAAGAAAAAGCGCCAAAGGACGAGCTCCCTGTACAAAACACTGAACAAGGCGAGGTTTTTAAAGCAGACACCCCAAAATACGTGCAAAAGCCGGCCGAGCAAGTATTTATTTTAAACGGAAAAGAGCTTACACTTGCACCAAAACAAAACGGTGAAGCGTACTTTTTAATGGATTTATTGGACCACACGGGCCTGGATTTTAAAAATTTATCGAGGCCTGTAACTCTTAGCGTTAACGGCATACCCGGCGTGTTTAGGCAGGTGTTAAAACCCGGCGATATTGTAAATATAAAGTAGTTAACACCTAAATATAAAGCAAATTTTATTTATTCGGAGCAATATATGACTATAGAAATAAAAAAATTGACACCTGAATTGACAGACATGTATCTCGATTTTTTTGACAACACCGAGCATTACGAGGACGGTTATAAATGCTACTGTGTCGGTTGGGGCAGTGCAAAACACAGCGGCGAAGATTTTTTAGTCGAAGCCAACAGAAGAGGCGCTGTCAGCGAGTACATAAGCAAAGGCTATTTACAAGGGTACCTTGCATTTAGCGGCGGCAAAATTATAGGCTGGTGCAACGCAAACAACAAGACCGACTGTTTTGACTGCCTGTACGGTCAGATGTATATGGGCGACATAAAAAGGGAGAGCGCAATGGTAAAATCGGTGTTTTGCTTTGTGGTTGCTCCTCATATGCGCAAAAAAGGCATAGCAAAACTACTGCTCAGCCACATTATCAAAGACGCCACAAACGACGGCTATGATTACATTGAAGTGTACCCAAACAAAGAATTTTTGAGCGAAGCATATGACTACATGGGTCCTAGGAAAATGTATGAGGATTTAGGTTTTGCCTATGCGTATGACATGGAGCCCAAAATTGTCATGCGAAAAAAGCTAAAATAAAATTGCGTCCTATCTGTAAAAACATAGCTACAACGATAAAAAGCACCTCTTTTGGTTAAACAAAAGAGGTGCTTTTTTATATGCTAATATTTGCTTTGCTGCTATTTTTTAGGCGGCATAATCAAGTTTTACGGTCTCCTGCGAATCCGTAGCAACATAAAGCTCATCGGTGTCTGTTATGCACAAAACTATGTTGCCAACCTCATGCGTGCCAAAAACATTGGCGTTTACCTTTTCAAAGGCCGCAAGCGCCTCCTCGTGCGGGTGGCCATAGCTGTTGTCTTTGCCACAACTTACAATTACAACAGACGGATTAACAGCGTATAAAAGCTCGTCGTAATTTCCATTTTGAGCGCCGTGATGTGCCGCTTTATAGATATCCGCCATAATGTCTGCATTTTCTTCAACTAGGTGTGTCGTCTGCTCTATCTCTGCATCGCCGCAAGACAAATATCTGTATCCATCCACCTCAAACATAGTTATAACAGATGTGTTGTTTGCGTCCGACGGGTCAATAAGACCTGTGTCTAAAACTGTTATAGTCCCCTCACCTAGTGCAAAAACATCGCCTACTTGCGCTGTTTTTTCAGGTATGCCCTCAACGTCTATAAACTCTAGCGTGCGCAGTATATTATACCCATCCGGCATTTGCGATTTTGAAAAATCGGGTAAAAGCACTAGCTCAACTTCAAAACTTTCCATCACATCCACCATGCCGCCTATATGGTCTGCGTGCTCGTGTGTCATTATCATCATATCAAGCTCTTGCACGCCTGCCGCCTTTAAATAATTTACAACCACTTCGCCGCTAGAGAGGTCTCCCGCATCGATTAAACAAAACTCACCGCTCTGCTCAATAAGTGTGGCATCCGCCTGCCCTACGTCAATAAAATGTATCTTGGTATCGGTGCCCGGTATGTCCAGCGCCGTGCTAACCGCCGGCTTTTCGCCTAAAAGCGGTGCGTAAATATCGTCCCACGTTGGCAGTGGTAAATTGTACTGCTCGCCCACTGTTATTAATAAACTGCACAGCAGTAAAATTATTAGCACTATAAATCTTGTCTTTTTAGCCGTGCTTTTTTTTGAACGCCTTTTTGTTTTGCCCCTTGCCATTTCTCTGCTCCCTTTTTTGCCCTGCGCCAATTTTAGGCGTGTTTTTTCTGCCGTTTTTGCCTAGTTGAACACGCTCTCTTTGCCTTTGCGGAGCGTTGTAAATCAGCTTGGGTATTAAATCTTCTCTTTTTGCCTTTATAAGTGCCCTTTTAACAATGCCCGCATTTTTAGGGTTGTAATACTGTAATAAAGCACGTTGCATCGCTTTTTCTTCGGTTGTTTTAGCAACGTAAACAGGCCGCAACGTAAACGGGTTTAAACCCGTGTAAAACATGCATGTGGACACAGTGCCGGGCGTTGGGTAAAAATCTTGTACTTGCTCCGGCCTTATGTTGTTGTCGTATAAATACTCCGCAAGTGTAATGGCGTCTGCCAAGGTTGATCCCGGGTGGCTACTCATTAAATACGGCACCAAGTGTTGCTTTTTATCCGCCCTTTTTGTAAGCGCAAAAAATCTCTTTGAAAATTTATTATACGCCTCAACAGGCGGCTTGCCCATATATTTTAACGTTTGCAGTGCGCAGTGCTCCGGCGCTACTTTTAGCTGTCCGCTCACATGGTGCTCTACAAGTTCTTTAAAAAATGTCTCGTCTTTGTCCAGCATAACATAGTCGTAGCGTATGCCGCTGCGCACAAACACTTTTTTAACGCCGCTTATGCTGCGCACCTTGCGCAAAATAGACAGGTACTCGCTATGGTCTACAAGCAAGTGCTCACACGGGCGTGGCGCTAGGCATTTTCTGTCAGTGCACATGCCCTCTGTCATCTGCTTTTTGCAGCTTATTGACCTAAAGTTAGCCGTGGGGCCGCCTATGTCGTGTATATACCCTTTAAATCCGGGGCTTTTTACAATTATGTTTGCCTCTTCTAAAATGCTGTTTTCGCTGCGGCTTGTAACACGCCTGCCCTGATGCAACTGTATTGCGCAAAAATTACATCCGCCAAAACAGCCCCTGTTTTGAATTATAGAAAACTCTACCTCTTCTATTGCCGGTATGCCGCCCTGTGCATCGTAGCTCGGGTGCCAACGCCTTGTAAACGGCATGGCGTAAACTTTATCAAGCTCCTTGCGCGTAAGCGGTGTTGCCGGCACATTTTGCACAAGGTATCTGTCACCTTGCCTTTGCACAATAGGTTTTGATGTTACTACGTCTTGATTTTCCATCTGTATGCGGCACGCCTTTGCGTACGAAACCTTGTCTTTTGTAACTTTTGCAAAAGATGCACACTCGGCATATGTCTCGGGCAAATTTGCAAAATCCGACATATAGCACGTGCCGTTTACATCTCTTATGCCCGCAATTTTTTCGCCATTTACAAGCCTGCGCGCAATCTCTCTCGTCTGGTGCTCGCCCATGCCAAAACTTATAAGGTCTGCGCCGCAATCTGCAAGTAAAGACGGCTTAACGTCATTATCCCAGTAATCATAATGGGCAAATCTGCGCAGAGAGGCCTCAAGCCCGCCTATGATAACGGGAGAATTCGGATACATCTTTTTAATCATCTTTGCATAGATGCCCGTGCATCTGTCGGGGCGCTTGCCCGCTTTACCGCCCGGCGAATACTCATCATGTGCACGGCGTTTTTTAGCAACAGAGTAATGCGCAACCATGCTGTCCACATTGCCGCCACCCACAAAAAAGCCGTATCTTGGCATCCTAAACTCGCCCATGCACTCCTCGTCTTTTACATTTGGTTGAGACAGAACCCCAACACGGTACCCCTCACTCTCAAGCAACCTTGCAATTATTGCCGCGCCAAAGGCGGGGTGATCTACATAGGCATCGCCCGTAACCACTACAAAATCTACATATTGCCAATCTCTTAAAAGCATATCTTGCCTACATATTGGCAAAAAACTGTTATACATCGCTACTCCCTTTGTATAAATATACAGCGTGTATGCATATTTTTGCATACGTTTTGCGCGCTGCAATTTTAAATAAAAACACTGTTATGTTGCGGACACGGTGCTTTGCTCTGCACTGTTTTTGTTCATGTTCATCTCTATCCACTGCTGGCGTGACATAAGCACCTGCCTTGGTTTAGAGCCCTCATACGGGCCAACCACACCTGCAAGCTCAAGCTCGTCTATAATTCTAGCGGCCCTTGCGTAGCCCAGCCTACAGCGCCTTTGCAACAGGCTTGTAGAGGCAAGCCCTGCGTCTATAACTACCTCGGCCGCAGTGTCAAACATGGCGTCTTGCTGTACGTCCTCTGCGTCTTGCTGTTGTACTTTTTCCGAAGCCGCGCATTTTTCCATCTCGGCAATCATTTCCTCGTTATAATCGCTGTCGGAGTTCTTTTTAATGTAATCAATGGCGCCGCGTATCTCTGAGGAGCCAATATAGGCGCCTTGTAACCTAACCGGTTTATTCATGCCGGCAGGCATGTACAGCATGTCGCCGTTGCCCAATAATTTTTCCGCACCGCCTGTGTCAAGTATTGTGCGGCTGTCAATCTGGCTCATAACAGACATGCCTATGCGGCTTGGAATATTCGCCTTTATGAGGCCTGTAATAACATCTACCGATGGGCGCTGGGTTGCAACTATTAAATGTATGCCGGCGGCACGTGCTTTTTGTGCCAATCTACATATATAATCCTCAACCTCTTTGCCTGCAACCATCATCAAGTCGTTTAGCTCATCTATAACAACAACCATGTAAGGCATTGGCTCTAGCGACAAATCTTCCTCGGCCAATAAGTTATATTCTGTAATGTTTGGCACCCTGTTTTCTGCAAGCAGCTTATAGCGTTTTTCCATCTCTGCAACGGCGCTGCCAAGTGCGCCTGCCGCTTTGCGCGGCTCTGTAATAACGGGCATAAGAAGATGAGGTATGCCATTGTACTGCGCAAACTCAACCATTTTAGGGTCAATTAGCATAAGGCGCAATGTCTGCGGAGAGCACCTGTACAAAAGGCTCATTATAATTGAGTTTGTGCACACAGACTTACCGCTGCCTGTTGTGCCTGCTATAAGCAAATGCGGCATCTTTTCAAGGTTTCCAACCACAGGGTTGCCGGCTATGTCTTTACCCACCGCAAAAATAAGCGGCAGTGACATTGTAGAAAATTCCGGCGACTCCAATATGCTTCTAAAATTAACTATAGAGCGCACATAGTTTGGCACCTCTACACCTATTGCACCCCTGCCAGGTATTGGCGCTTCTATCCTTACGCCCTCTGCCGCAAGGTGCAGCGATATATCGTCTGAAAGGCTTGTAATCTTGCTTATTTTTACGCCTGCAAGCGGTTTTAACTCAAAGCGTGTAACGGATGGACCCCTGCTCATAGCGAGGATTTTAGTCTCTACCCCATAGCTGTTTAACGTTTTTACCAGCTTATTTGCCTTTGCTGTAAGCTCAGATTGTATACCCTGGTCGTCCTCCGGCGGCGCCTTTTTAAACAGGTTAATAGGGGGAAACGCATACCCTGTGTCGTCTTGCTTTTGCTCCGGCGGGGCAAACTGTACGCCCTCCGCCGTGCGCGCGGCGTTTTGCGCCATTAGTGCAATGTCGTCGCCCTGCTGTGCACCGGCACCGCTATATGCGGCAGGCTCAATTGTGCTGCCAAGCACCTCGCCTGTTCGTGCATCTATTGTAAATGTGTCGCCCCCTAGTGGCGGCGGGTCTTGTTGCGATTGCTCAGCGCTTGCCTCAATTTGTGCTCCACCCTCCGCCGAGTATGTATCCATACCAAAGGTGCCGCCGGGGCCTATTTTTATATTATCCCTGTCGTTTAACTCTGTAGTTTTTACCTCGTCGTCAAAAACAGCAAACTGCACTGAGTTCTCGCTTTTTTTAATGTGTCTGTCTTTAACGGCCTCGTTGTATGTATCTTTGTCAAAAACGGCATTTTGTGCCTTAACAGCGGCATTTTCTCTTTCTTTTTGCGCCATCTCGGCGGCTTTTTGCTCTCTTTGCTGTTGTTTAAGCTTGTTTTTTTGCATTACACTCTCTTTAGTTGTATTGACATCGCTTTTTAATTTGCCGCCAACACCGCTAAAAAAGTTAAAAAGATGTGCCGGAGTTATATTTGTAATAAGCATAATGCCTATGACAAGCACAATTGCCAGTATAATATTTGCGCCCGGCCTGCCCATTAAGCCAACTAGCGGCCAGCCTAAAAGTGCGCCCGTAACGCCAGCACCTATGCCCCACTCGCCTGTGCTGGCAGAGTGCAAGTGCGTTATACCCTCTATTATATTTTTTTGCTCAAGGCTTATGTCTGAAAAAACAAACCTGGCACCGCAAACCATTATTAGAAGTGCGCAAGACTTTATTACGGCAACCCCTATGCGCTTACCCGTGGCCATTAAAAACGCAATATAAACGGTTGCCGGCGCCATTACGTATGTGCCGAGCCCAAAAATGCCAAAAAGTATGTTTTGGCGTATCCACTCCCAGCCTGTATTGCCTTTGATGTATGTAAGCGCAAACAGCAATATGCCCATGCCGAACACAAGTATGCTCCACTGTGAAAAATTAGATGCCGCCTTTTTACTTGTTTTAGCCTTGCTGTTTGTAGTTTTACGTCTTGTAGCCATATAATTCTTTCTCTCTTTATACAATTATTAAAACAGCGCTCTGTGCACGCTGTAAAGATGTTTTGCCTCGTTTTTTTGCCTTACTTAAAAAAACTTCTATAACTAATATATTATATCATATTTAATAGCCTTTGTAAAACCGCTTGCCCCGATGTTTTAGTGCGATGCAATTATATTTTTGCTGCCAAAATTCAGCCTGTAGGGCGCAAAACCTCTTTATTTTGGGGCTGTATGTAGCTGTTAATGGCAATAATATACTATTGCTCATAAAACACGGCTTTAAAATGCACGTCAGTGGCAAAAGGCTGCGGTTATGCGTAAAACTCCGAAAAAAATTCAATAAATTCAGTGAAGTTTTAATATTCATTACACATGGCAAAGCGCTAAATTTTTTTAACACGCTGAGGGCGGCACCACTATAGTGCCGCCCTTATACATATATATTTAACTCGCCCTTTTAACCGCGCCATTAAATGTTACATTTGCACACGTGTGCCCTGCACCGGTTTGCGCCCTTTTGTGGGCTTTTGTGCGCTTTTTGCCGGCGCACGCTTGGCCTTTTGCCTTACAGGTTTGTTCTCTTTGCCCTCTATTGCATCATATAAATATTTCAGCGCATCGCTAATGCTTCCAATGCTGTCTATAACGCCTTCCCTCACTGCAGATTTACCATCAAGCACGCTACCTACGTCCATAACAAGCTCGCCCGTGCTCATCATAAGCTCTGTAAATCTGCGCGCACTTATTGACGAGTGACTTGTTACAAAATTTGTTATGCGCTGCTGCATTTGCTCAAAGTACCGCATTGTTTGCGGCACAGCAAGCACAAGGCCCGAGTGCCTTACAGGGTGTATTGTCATTGTTGCTGTTGGCACAATAAAGCTGCGCCTTGCCGAAACTGCCAGCGGTATGCCTATAGAGTGCCCGCCGCCAAGCACAAGCGTTGCACTGGGCTTTGTCACCCCACTGATAAGCTCTGCTATTGCAAGACCGGCCTCTACGTCGCCGCCCACTGTGTTTAGTATTATTAAAAGGCCGTCTACTTCGGGATCCTCTTGTATTGCCACAATCTGCGGTATTACGTGCTCGTACTTAGTAGTCTTTTGGGTTTGCGGTGCGCTTACATGCCCCTCTACCTGCCCCACTATTGTAAGGCAGTGTATGCTGTGCCTGCCCTTTGTTTTTAGCACCGACGATGTCTCTAACATGTAGTCCTTTTCAAGCTCTGCAAGTTGCAGCTCTTCCTGTGTAAAATTTATCTGCGGTTTTTCCTCGTTTTTACTGGCCATATTACTCTCCATTCTGTCGCTTACAGTACCTAATTTATAACTGCTATGCGCTATAATTACTCTCTATTTTGCCTGTGTGGCGCCTTATTATACATATCACGCTTTTTTTAGCCTATTTTTATGGTGCATTGCGTCAAAATGACCTTTTTACGCCCTTGGTATTTAAAAAATTATACAAAATGACGAAAATGTACTTCATGTATAAAATATCATTGACAATGTATAAATATACGTTTATAATAATTACAAGGCAACGGTGATTTGGAGAGCGCCGTGCTTATGCAACCGGTTATTTTTTTAATAGCAAGTTTGCATTTATCAACTTACATTAATAATAGCGGTTAATGCCGCAAACAAAAGGAGTAAACATTTATGAAAAAGTTATTAGTTATTACACTAGCAGTTTTATTGTCGCTTTCACTTGTAGCATGCAGCACACCTGCAGAAGCTGAGACAGACACTGCAGCACCTTTAATTGAAAAAGTAGCAGATTTAGAAGGTAAGACAATCGGCGTACAGCTTGGCACAACAGGCGACATTTACGCACAGGACATCCCAGAGGCAACTATTGAGCAATACGCTAAAGGCGCCGACGCTGTTTTGGCCCTCACACAAAACAAGGTAGACGCTGTTATTATTGACAACGAGCCGGCAAAGGTTTTTGTTGAAAAGAACCCAGAGCTTACAATAGTACCTGAAGAATTTGCAATTGAGAACTACGCAATTTGCATAAGCAAAGACAACTCAGCACTTACAGAGCAGTTTAACAGCGCCATTGACATTTTAAAAGCAGACGGCACACTTGATGCTATCCTTGACAAATACATCAACGGCGTAGAGGGTGCAGAGGGTTACACAACACCCGAGGGCACAGAGTACCCTAACGGCCAGCTAACAATGGCAACAAACGCATACTTCCCTCCTTACGAGTACTATGAGGGCGACATGATTGTTGGTATTGACGCAGAGTTTGCTAAAGCTATTTGCGACACACTTGGCTACGAGCTTGTTATAGAGGATATGGAGTTTGACTCAATAGTGCCATCTGTACAGAGCGGCAAAGCTGATTTTGGCGCAGCCGGCATGACTGTTACAGAGGACAGACTTAAAAACGTAGACTTTACAGACAGCTACTGCACAGGTATTCAATCTATACTTATTTTAAAATAATTTTTGCTTAACAGTCCCGACACTTGAAACGGCGTTAAACTTCTCGATTGAGATTTGTTTGTCGGTTTGGGTGTCGGGATTATTAGCATTATAGCTAATGTTTACACTTTTAATGCACACATTTAACAACATTAAAATAACACAGGCGTAAAGCTCGGCACACGCGTGCAAAATTATTGTAAAACGCTAATAATTATTGTATAATAGTAATGATAAAATACATTTACAAAGGACAAATAAATGACTGAATTTTTTGCAGGAGTTGCAGAGTTTTATGAGCTGCACATTTACCAAAATTTTATAGCAGAAAACAGATGGCTATACATAGTAAGCGGCTTACAAAATACGCTTATAGTCACGTTTTTTTCACTTGTCATAGGCACGCTTATAGGCGCTGTTGTGGCCATGGTGCGCGTAACTAACGACAAGTCCGATAATCCCGGCAAACTTATTAAAGTAGCAAATGTTATTTGCAAAGTGTACCTTACCGTCATACGCGGCACACCTGCAATGGTACAGCTTTTAATAATGTACTTTGTAGTTTTTACAGTTGTAGATCCCGGCAAAGTTGTCGTTGCCGTAATTACATTCGGCATAAATTCCGGTGCGTACCTTGCGGAGATTTTCCGCAGCGGCATAATGAGCATAGACATTGGTCAAATGGAGGCAGGGCGCAGCCTTGGGCTCTCTTACCGCACCACTATGAGCAAAATTTTACTGCCACAGGCCGTTAAAAACGTGCTGCCTGCTATAGGTAACGAGTTTATTTCGCTACTTAAAGAGACATCTATTGTAGGCTACATAGCACTGCGTGACATAACAAAGGGCGCCGACATAATACGCAGCCAAACGTACGACCCCTTCCCACCGCTTCTTGCGGCCGCCTGTGTTTATTTAGTAATAGTTTTAATACTTCAAAAAGGTGTAAACGCACTGGAGAGGAGGCTTGCTCAAAGTGATAGACGTTAAAGGACTTGAAAAACATTTTGGCGACAACCATGTGCTTAAAAATATAACAGAGACCATTAATCAGGGCGAAAAGGTAGCCGTTATCGGGCCATCGGGCAGCGGCAAAAGCACATTTTTAAGGTGCCTTAACCTGCTTGAAAAGCCAACATCCGGCGAGATTTTTTTTGAGGGCGAGTGCATAACAGACCCCGGTTGCAACGTTGACAAAGTGCGCAGAAAAATGGGCATGGTGTTCCAGCACTTTAATTTGTTCCCCAATTTTACAGTGCGCAAAAACATAACTTTTGCACCGGTGGAGCTCGGCATTTTATCTAAAGAAGAGGCCGATGCGGTTGCGGACAAGTTACTTGCAAGAATAGGCCTTACCGACAAGGCCGAAACTTACCCCGGCATGCTTTCTGGCGGGCAAAAGCAGCGCATAGCCATAGCGCGCGCACTTGCAATGAGCCCCGACGTAATGCTATTTGACGAGCCGACCAGCGCACTTGACCCCGAGATGGTAGGCGAGGTTTTAGACCTTATACGCGAGCTTGCAAACGAGGGCATGACAATGGTTATTGTAACGCACGAGATGGGCTTTGCACGAGAAGTTTCCACAAGGGTGCTGTTTATGGACGAGGGTGTAATTGTTGAGCAAAACACACCTACAGAGCTTTTTTCAAACCCGAAGAACGAGCGCCTAAAAACATTTTTATCAAAAGTGCTTTGAGTCATAAAACGGCACACAAAAGCACGCCTTAAAAAATTATTAAAAGTGCACGGCACTGTCTACTGTTGTTTTTCAGCCACAAGTGCCGCACATAAAATATAAAGAAAGAGTGATTTTTACAATGAATAAATTAAACAAAACTTATAAAAAAGTAGTTCTTGCATATTCAGGCGGCCTAGATACATCTATTATTATCCCCTGGCTTAAAGAGAATTT
>CAYJBO010000008.1:13977-15524 GCA_964368295.1 uncultured Bacteroides sp. | reverse complement strand
CATGGGCAGACGTTGGCCAAGACGATGAGCTAGAGGGTTTAGAAGAAAAGGCGATTAAGACAGGCGCCTCTAAACTATATATAATGGATTTGGTAGACGAGTTTGTAGACGACTATATTATACCCACAATGCAAGCGGGCGCAAAATATGAGGACGTTTACCTTTTGGGCACAAGTTTTGCACGCCCACCAATGGCAAAGCGCCTTGTAGAAATCGCCAAAGAAGAGGGCGCAGACGCCATTTGCCACGGCTGTACAGGCAAGGGCAACGACCAAGTGCGCTTCGAGCTGTCTGTCAAAGCGCTTGCACCTGAAATTGACATTATTGCGCCATGGCGTATTTGGGATATTAAGAGCCGTGAAGAGGAGATAGAATACGCCGAGGCTCGCAACATTCCACTAAAAATAAACAGGGAGACAAACTACTCAAAAGACAAAAACCTCTGGCATCTATCACACGAGGGGCTTGACCTTGAGGACCCTGCTAACGAGCCACTTTACAACAAGCCCGGCTTTTTAGAGATGTGCAACAGCCCTGAAAACGCACCCGACAAGCCCACATACGTTTCAATTCATTTTGAAAAAGGTGTGCCAACTGCGCTTGACGGCGAAGAGATGAAAGCAAGCGACTTGATTGTTAAATTAAACGCCATAGGCGGAGAAAACGGCGTGGGCATTATAGACATAGTAGAAAACCGCCTTGTTGGCATAAAATGCCGTGGCGTTTACGAGACTCCGGGCGGCTCTGTTTTATACTTTGCACACCGTCAGCTTGAGATGCTTTGCCTAGACAAGGACACAATGCACTTTAAGCAAGAGATTTCTCACCGCTTTGCAGACCTTGTTTACAACGGAAAATGGTACACCCCACTGCGTGAGGCAATGAGCGCTTTCGTGTCAAAAACACAAGAGCGTGTGACGGGCGATGTAAAACTAAAGCTTTACAAGGGCAACATCATCCCGGCCTCCACTACATCTCCGTACAGCCTATATAGCGAGGCACTTGCCACTTTTGGTGAGGATGAAATATACGACCAAACAGACGCAGAGGGCTTTATAAACCTTTACAGCCTGCCCGTTACTGTGCTGGCTAAAATCAAAAAGAAAAACAATGAGCTTTAATATTGTCCTGTGTGTTTTAAGCGCCAAATATACGCATGCATCGCTTGCGCCGTGGTGCCTTGTTGCGGGTATTGAAGAGTACACCGCCACAGACCCGGCGCTAAAAGATGCCATTAACACACACGTTACAGAGTTTACTGTAAAAGATGTAAAGCAAGACGTTTTAAAGGCAGCCAATAAACTGGCAGACAAAAAACCGAGCATTTTAGGCTTTAGCTGTTATATTTGGAACATAGGCGAGACGCTTTTGCTTGCAGAAGCTGTAAAAGCACTCTGTCCTGATGTCTGCATAGTTTTTGGAGGGCCGGAGGTAAGCTATAACGCCGAAGATGTGCTGGGCCAAAATCCTTTTATAGATTATATTATATCGGGCGAGGCCGAGCTTACATTTGCGCAGCTGGCCGCAAAGCTGTACAGCAAAAAAGA
>CAYJBO010000008.1:0-13967 GCA_964368295.1 uncultured Bacteroides sp. | reverse complement strand
ACAAGTTTACGGCGGCTTCTCCCAACATAAATAAAAACCCGGGCAAAGGGCCGCCTAATGCGTGCACCCAAAATTACGTGGCGGCCGCAAAAGGGCGCATCGCCTACATAGAGTCCAGCCGTGGCTGCCCTTATAGCTGTGCTTTTTGCCTTTCAGGTCGGTGCGACACACCAAAATATTTCAGCCTAAGCACTGTGTTTGACAATATAATCGCCCTCTCACAGAGCGGATGCAAAACCATAAAATTTGTCGATAGGACTTTTAACGCCAACGCTACACATGCAAACGCCATATTAAATTTTATCTGCGAAAACTACGGCAAAAATGATAAAATACCCGATGGCACTTGTTTTCACTTTGAAATTGCGGCAGATATTTTGAAAGAGAGCTCGCTCGAAATACTAAAAAAACTTCCCGTCGGGGCAGTCCAACTTGAGATTGGCATGCAGTCCTTCAACGAAGAGACGCTCTCGTACATAAACAGGCGCACAGACACAAAACTGCTACAGCAAAACATATTAAAACTGCTAAATTTTAACAACATACACATACATATAGATTTAATTGCAGGCCTTCCTCTTGAGGGCATTGCATCGTTTAAAAACAGCTTTAACACAGGGTACGCGCTGGGCGCACACGTTATGCAGCTTGGATTTTTAAAAGTGCTACACGGCAGTGCAATAAAAAATAACGCCGAAAAATACCCCTGTACGTACAGCCAAACGGCACCTTATGAGGTAATTGAAACACCTTGGATAACTAAAGACGAGCTCGATTTATTAAGGCTTTGCGAGTCTGAACTTGAGCGGATGTACAACAGCGCACGCTTTAGGCGCACGGCAAAGTACGCTCTTTCGGCAAGTAAAATGTCCCCGTTTGATTTTTATTGCCACGTAGGTAAGGCGGCAGATGCGTGCGGCGTAGCACCACACGGCGTAAGCCTTGACGAGTACACAGCATTTTTATATAAGGAGCTGTGCGGCTTAAATGGCGTAGACAAAAACCTACTGCGTGACGAAATGGTCAAAGACAGGCTTGCAACAAACTCTACAGGCAAATTGCCAAAGGCGCTTATTGTGCCGGACAAAATGCTGGCAAAACTTACATTTTTGCTCACAAAAGATGAGCGCACCGCCCCAAAAAACGGCGTAAAGCGTGGCGTTGCAATACTTTACGGCGCAAACAAAATTTGCTATACCGACTATTTACACAAAAACACTGTAACAAACGAATATATTTTGCACGAACTATACATTGACAATCTAATACAATAGTGATATCATGTTTAAGATATAAACGAGCAGATTAAATTTTACTTATAAAGGAGAAAACCATGCCGGTAAACAAGTCACCTAAACAAGACATCAAAATTACCGGGTTTTCTATTTTATATTTTATGTTTTAAACTTTTCCCCTATTATTGGGGAAAAGTTTTTTTTTACAATTTTGCCCTGCCGCAACTATAAAAACGCCAAAAGGAGACAATATTTTGCTAATTAAAAATGCGAAACTTGCAAACAACACCGCCGTTGACATACTTATAAGCGGCACTACAATACAAAGCGTTCAAAGTGCAAACGCCATAAGCCCTAGCGGCCACGACACTGTAATTGATGCGACAGGCCTTACGGCCTTGCCAGCATTTATAGATTTGCACTGTCATTTTCGCACGCCGGGCTTTGAGCACAAGGAAGATTTGCAAAGCGGCAGTCTTGCGGCGGCACGTGGCGGCTACACGCTAGTAACATGTATGGCAAACACAAATCCCGTCTGCTCCACGCCCGAAATAGCAAAAAGCGTCATGGACAAGGCCGAGCAAATAGGCATTTGCAGCGTCAACCAGTGTGTGTCTATAACAAAAGATTTTGACGGCACAAGCACACAGCATATAGAAAATTTACCCCCTTATATTAAATGTATAAGCGACGATGGAAAAGGCGTGCAGAGCAACTACACCATGTGGCAAGCCATGATTGCCGCAGAGAAAAAGGGCCTTACTCTTATGAGCCATGCAGAGGATATGGACATAAGCCCGTACGACTACCGCCTTGCAGAAAACATAGAGACAGTGCGCAACTTGCACATTGCACAGCACACGGGCGCAAAACTACACATGTGCCATGTTAGCACTAAAGAGGCGCTCGCCGCAATAATTGCCGCAAAGGGCACAAGTAGCAACATAACGTGCGAGGTAGCGCCACACCACATTTGGTTTTACGACAACGACTACAGAGTAAACCCGCCAATTAGGGCCAAAGACGATGTAGATTATATAATAAACGCCATTAAAAGCGGCGCGGTTGACGCAATAGCGACCGACCACGCGCCGCACACGCAAGAAGACAAGGAAAACGGCTCGCCCGGCATGGTTGGCCTAGAGACAGCGTTTGGCGTTTGCTACACAAAATTATGTGTGCAAAATAGCGTGCCGCTACAAATTTTAAGCGACATGTTAAGCAAAAACCCTGCAAAAATACTGGGCGAAAACAAGGGAGAAATTGCCGAGGGCTTTGACGCCGACATAGTGCTTTTAAACCTTGACAAGACCTATACCGTAGACATTAACGACTTTGCAGGCAAAAGCAAAAACTCGCCTTTTAACGGAGAAAAACTGCAAGGCCAAATAATAAACACCATAAAAAACGGCAAGCTAACTTACAGCAATAACAATTAATATGCAGCTCTGCGCCAATAATAATCTTAAGACAGAAACGGAGAAAATATAATGACAAGCATTGACAGAATTTACAAATCGGTTGAAGAAAAAGGTATTGTATGTGTTGGTCTAGACACAGATTTTGGGTATCTGCCTGAAGATTTTATCGATAACACGCTAACAAAAGGCGAGAACGTTTTTAACTTTAACAAAAAAATAATAGAGGCCACAAAGGATGTTTCGGGCTGTTTTAAGGTGCAAATTGCATACTACGAGGCGCTTGGCCTGGACGGCATGATAGCGTACAAAAACACACTTGACTATTTGAGGCAGCAAAAGCTTGTAACCATAGCCGACATAAAACGTGGCGACATTGCAAACACTGCCGAAATGTACGCAAAAGGCCATTTTAGCGGCGATTTTGAAGTCGATTTCATCACGTTATCGCCGTACATGGGTCTGGACTCCGTTGAGCCTTACACAAAATTTATGAGCGAGAATGGCAAGGGTGTTTTTGTGCTCTGCCGCACATCAAACGCCGGCGCAAAAGATTTTGAATACGAAAAATTAGCAGACGGCCGCTGTGTTTACGACCTTGTCGGCGACAAGTTAAACACAATGGGAAAAGACTACATGGGCGCTTGCGGCTACTCGTCTCTCGGCCTTGTAATAGGCGGCACACACACCGAAGAGGCAGCCGGCATACGTGCAAACTACAAAGATAGTTTCTTTTTAATACCGGGTTATGGCGCACAGGGCGCAAAGGCAACCGACATAGCCCTATACCTTGACAAAAACGCCAACGGTGGCGTTGTAAACGCAAGCCGCAGTGTGCTTTTGGCTTATAAAAAACAACAGGGCACTGCATTTGACGAGGCCGCATACAACGAATGTGTGCGAATGAGGGGAGAGATAAAGAATGCATGCGAGGCAATTTAACAGCACAGTTATCTCAAACAAATGCGACGTAGCCAACATATTTTTAATGTCTGTAAAAGTAAATAAGAGCGAGTGCGATGCACCTAAGGCAGGCCAATTTTATATGCTTAGGTGCTGGGCACACGACGAGATGCCAACGCTGTCACGGCCCATAAGCGTGCACGACTATGACGAGGACAGCGGCACAATTTACTTTTTGTACGAGGTAAAAGGCGACGGTACAAACAAGATTAGCGCATTAAAAAAAGGCGACACACTTGCGCTAACAGGGCCGCTTGGCAACGGCTTTCCGCTAGAGAAAATTAAAGAGACAGCAGCCGACAAACCCATTGCAATTGTAAGTGGCGGCATAGGCGTTGCCCCGATGCGATGTCTTACAAAGCAACTATTTAACTTGGGCGCGCAGGTGCATTTTTATGTGGGATACCGCAACTTTGCATTTGGCACCGACGACGTAATACCACACTGCGAGCGCTTTGAGGTTGCAACCGAGACGGGCGCTGTGGGCTACAAAGGCTATGTCACCGACATGCTAGACCCTGCGATGTACGGCGCAGTTTGTGTTTGCGGCCCCGACATAATGATGCAAGTTACCGCAAAAATATGCGCGGATAAAGGCACCCCCACATGGGTTAGCAAAGAGGAAAAAATGGCGTGCGGCCTTGGCGCATGTCTCGGCTGCACATGTAAATCGTCTGCAAAAAGTGGCGGCAAGCCGCTTTGCGTATGTAAAGACGGGCCTGTTTTTGAAGGGAGTGTCGCATATGACTAGATCTAAAACTACACTTTGCGGCATAAAGCTTAACAGCCCTGTAATTGCGGCCTCGGGCACGTTTGGCTTTGGCGGCGAGTACAGCGCAATTTGTGATATGTCAAAGCTTGGCGCAATTAGCGGCAAAGGTTTAACTTTAAACGGAAAATACGGCAACGAGGGCACACGCCTTTACGAGACCGCAAGCGGCCTAATGAACTCGATAGGCCTGCAAAACCCTGGCATACAGCATTTTATAGACATAGAACTGCCCGAAATGCAAAAACTGGGTCCTGCAACAATGGCTAATTTAGGCGGCGGAACAATAGAAGAGTACGAGCAAGGCGCAAGCATGTTAGACAAAACAGACGTAGATTTTATTGAGCTAAACATAAGCTGCCCAAACGTAAAGGCCGGCGGCATTGCATACGGCATAAAGGCGCAAAACGCAAAAGAGGTAGTGATGCGCGTGCGCAAATGCACGGCTAAACCGCTAATTGTTAAAATGAGCCCCAACGCCGAAAACATTGTGGAGATGGCCCTTGCTTGCGAGGGTGCAGGCGCAGACGCACTGAGCCTTGTCAATACATTTCAGGCCATGGCAATAGATATAAATAGGCGCAAGCCAGTGTTTAACAATGTGTTTGCAGGGCTTTCAGGGGCGGCCATTAAGCCCATTGCACTGCGCATGGTGTACCAAGTTTGCGGCGCTGTAAGCGTGCCTGTTGTTGGGCTTGGCGGCATATGCACTGCACAAGATGCCCTTGAGTTTATCATGGCAGGTGCTAGCGCAATACAAGTTGGCACCGCTAATTTTTCTCAGCCTGATGCATGCACCAAAATTGCAGACGGCATTGAGAGCTGGCTGAAAGAAAACAGCGTGCAAAGTTTAGACGAAATTATAGGCTGTCTACACACAAAATAAAAATATTATGCTGCGGCAGAACGGAGAAGTAAAATGGATAACATTAAAAATCTTGACATATTAAAAGAGTGCGAGGCATTTTTGCAAGGACATTTTTTACTATCGAGCGGAAGGCACTCAAACGCATATTGCCAAATGGCAAAGTTACAGCAATACCCCGACAAAACGGCCGTTGTTATTGAGCCAGTTGCAAAAGCGCTTGCAGATAAAGGCGTGGACCTAATAGTAGGGCCTGCCATGGGCGGCATAGTATATGCTTACGAACTTGCGCGCCAAATGGGCCTGCGAGCAATATTTACAGAGCGTGTTGACAACGAGATGACGCTTAGGCGTGGCTTTGAAATAAAGCCCGGCGAGAGATGCCTTATTATGGAGGATGTTGTTACAACAGGTATTTCGAGCCTTGAGACAAAGCGAGTAATAGAAGAGCACGGCGGCGTATGCCTTGGCATTGCGTGTGTTGTGGACAGGAGCAAGGGCACAAGCCCGCTTGAGGTAATAGCTAGTGCATTTGCGCTGGAGCTAGACACATTTACAGCAGACGAATGCCCCCTTTGCAAACAGGAGGATCTGCCGCTTGTTAAGCCCGGCAGCCGCAAATTTTAGGCACTTTTAACACAGCCCACTCTATTGCAGGCCTTATAAACCAGCGTAAGCGGGCATTTACACGGCAGAAATATTATTATCATTTTGGCGGCAAATAGCCGATATAGCAAAACCCAACTAGAGAGCGGAGGTAAAAATGGCAAAAGCATTTATAGTACTTTCAAACGGTGTAACTTTTACAGGCGAGAGCTTTGGCGCAACAGGCACAAGCATAGGCGAGGTTGTATTTAACACCGGTATGGCAGGATATGAGGAAACTTTAACAGACCCCAGTTACTACGGGCAAATAATTACACAAACTTACCCTTTAATAGGCAACTACGGCATTAATGGCGACGATAAAGAGAGTGCACGCATTTGGGCTTTCGGATATATTGTGCGTGAGCTTTGCGATTATCCGTCAAATTTTAGGTGCAAAGGCACTTTAGACACCTTTTTAAAGCAAGAGGGCATTATAGGCGTTAGTGGCATAGACACACGCCGCCTAACAAAAATAATACGTGAGCGCGGTGTTATGAACGGCGCCGTTACAACCGAGTACGACAGTGCCGAAGACGCCCTTAAAGACAGCGCCGTGATGGAAAAAATTAACGCTTACAGCGTTACAAACGCGGTTAAAAGCGTAACTTGTGCCGAGAGCAAAACGCACGGCGACAGCGGTAAATATCACGTAGCGCTGTATGATTTCGGCAGCAAAACAAATATATTGCGCAACCTTTTAGCACGTGATTGCAAGGTGACGATAGTGCCGGCAAACACGACATCGCAACAGATTAAAGCGCTTGATGTAGACGGCATAATGCTATCTAACGGCCCGGGCGACCCTGCCGAAAACGTAGAAATAATTAGCGAGCTGCCAAATATCGCGGCGCTGAATATCCCTATATTCGGCATTTGCCTTGGCCACCAATTAATGGCGCTTGCAAACGGCGCTAAAACAAAAAAACTAAAGTATGGGCACAGGGGTGTAAACCAGCCTGTAACAGACTTTGCAAAAGATCGCACATATATTACTAGCCAAAATCACGGCTATGCCGTTATCGGCGACACTGTAGACACAAAAAAGGCTCAGGTTAGCCACGTAAATGCAAACGACAACACCGTTGAGGGTGTGCGCTATAAAGACTTCCCTTGCTTTACGGTACAGTTTCACCCAGAGGCATGCGGCGGCCCTGCCGACACAGAATACCTGTTTGACGAGTTTATTGCAATGATGAAAAACGCGAAAGGGGGACAATAATATGCCAAGAGATTTAAGCATAAAAAAGGTGCTTGTAATAGGCAGCGGCCCTATTATAATAGGCCAAGCGGCCGAGTTTGATTACTCGGGCACACAGGCATGCCGTGCGCTTAAGAGCGAGGGCATCGAGGTTGTCCTTTTAAACTCTAACCCTGCAACAATAATGACAGACGGCAACATAGCCGACAGGGTTTATGTAGAGCCGATGAACGTAACTGTTTTAAAACGCATTATAGAAATAGAAAAACCCGACAGCGTGCTGCCAAATTTAGGTGGACAAACAGGGCTTAACCTGGCTATGGAGCTTGCGCGCAGCGGCTATTTAGAAGAGAGCGGCGTGCGTCTACTTGGTGCAAAGCCCGACACCATCGACAGGGCCGAGGACAGGCACTTATTTAAGGCAACCATGGAAAAATTGGGCGAGCCTGTAATTCCCTCTCGTGTTGAGACAACTTTAGAGGGCTGTGTTGACTTTGCACAGAGCATTGGCTACCCTGTAATTATACGCCCTGCATTTACAATGGGCGGCACGGGCGGCGGCATATGTGCAGACGAAAAAGAACTGCGTGAGATAGCCAAAAACGGCCTGCGCCTTTCGCCCATAACGCAGGTGCTTGTAGAAAAAGGCATAGCCGGTTGGAAAGAGATAGAGTACGAGGTTATGCGCGACTCTAAGGGCAACGTAATAACCGTTTGTAACATGGAAAACTTTGACCCGGTTGGCGTGCACACGGGCGACTCTATAGTAGTTGCACCAAGCCAAACCCTAAGCGATAAAGAATACCAAATGTTGCGCACCAGCGCATTAAATATAATTACAGAGCTAGAGATAGAGGGCGGTTGTAACTGCCAATTTGCACTAAAACCCGACAGCTTTGAGTACGCGGTTATCGAGGTTAACCCCCGTGTTTCGCGCTCGTCTGCGCTGGCATCAAAGGCCACGGGTTACCCAATAGCAAAGGTGGCCGCAAAAATTGCAATAGGCTACACTTTAGACGAAATACCCAACGACGTGACAGGCCAAACTTGCGCTTGCTTTGAGCCTGCGCTCGACTACTGCGTTGTAAAATTCCCCAAATGGCCTTTTGACAAATTTGTGTACGCAAAAAAGACACTTGGCACACAGATGATGGCTACAGGCGAGGTTATGGCCATTGCAAACAGCTTTGAGCACGCCATGATGAAAGCCGTTACAAGCGTAGAGCTAGGCCTTGAGAGCATGAGCATGCCTTCACTTGCAGAGCATAGCGACGAGGAAATTACCGAGATGCTTTTGCGCTGTGACAGCGACAGAAGCTTTGTAGTGTACGAGGCAATTAAAAGAGGCGTATCTTTTGACACCATATACGACAAGACAAAAATTGATTTTTGGTTTTTGTCAAAGCTTAAAAATCTTGCGGACGTTGAGCTTGCACTTGCAAAGGGCAACGACAGCAACGAGCTTTACTTAAAGGCAAAAAACTTTGGCTTTGCAGACATTACCATTGAGCGCTTAACAGGCAAGCCCATTTTGCAAAAGAGTGTTGCAAGTTACAAAATGGTAGACACTTGTGCCGCTGAATTTAGCGCTAAAACTCCATATTTTTACTCTACTTTTGACGAAGAAAACGAGGCGGCAGAGCATATTGCCGCCCACCCAACAGACAAAAAGAAGGTTATTGTTTTTGGCTCGGGCCCCATACGCATAGGCCAGGGCATTGAGTTTGACTACTGCAGTGTTCACTGCGTTTGGATGTTAAAAGAGCACGGCTGTGAGGCTATTATTGTCAACAACAACCCCGAGACTGTTTCCACAGACTTTGACACCGCCGACAGGCTGTACTTTGACCCGCTTACAAACGAGAGTGTAGAGCACATTATAGCCACCGAAAAGCCATGGGCGTGCGTTGTACAATTTGGCGGACAGACTGCAATTAAGCTTACAAAGCACCTTACAAAACTAGGCGTTAAAATACTGGGCACCTCCGCAGACTCCATAGACGCCGCAGAGGACAGAGAGCGCTTTGATGCCCTGCTTGAAAAATGCGAGATAAAAAGACCACAAGGCCTTACAATTTACACAGAGCAAGAGGCACTTGATGCGGGCAAAAAGCTGGGCTATCCTGTTTTATTGCGCCCATCTTACGTGCTTGGCGGCCAAAACATGATAATTGCATACAACAGCGCCGACGTGAGCGAGTACATGAAGATAATTACAGCGCCCGGCCTTGAAAACCCTGTGCTTATAGACAAGTACCTAATGGGTGTAGAGTGCGAGGTTGATGCGATTTGTGACGGCGAGGACTTTTTAATCCCCGGCATGATGGAGCATATAGAGCGCGCCGGCATACACTCAGGCGACAGCATAAGCGTATACCCACCGCAAAACTTGTCTAAGCGCACTATAGAGACAATTATTGACTACACAGGCCGTCTTGCAAAGGGGCTTAATGTTGTAGGCCTTATGAACATACAGTTTGTAATCTATAGCGGCGAGGTTTATATAATCGAGGTAAATCCACGCTCGTCACGCACTGTGCCGTACCTCAGCAAGGTTACAGGCGTGCCAATGGTAGACATAGCCGTGCGCTGCATGCTTGGCGAGAAGCTAAAAGACATGGAGTACGGCACCGGCCTTTACAGACAGGCCGACCTGTGCGCCGTAAAAGTGCCTGTTTTCAGCTTTGAAAAGTTGCACGATGTAGACACCATGCTTGGGCCTGAGATGAAGTCTACAGGCGAGGTTATGGGCATAGCAAAGACATTTGAGGACGCTATGTTAAAAGGGCTGAGTGGCGCGGGTTACACATTGCACACACCACAGCCAAACGAGGACAAATGCGTGCTGTTTACGGTAAAAGATGCCGACAAACACGAGATTGTTGACATAGCTTGGAACTTTAAGAATATGGGTTACAAAATTTACGGCACCTCCGGCACAGCACATGCGCTTAACAAGGCCATGATAGCGTGCAATGAGGTTAACAAAATAAGTGATAACCCGCCCAATATACTCAACTTATTAGAGAGCGGCCGTGTAGATTATGTAATATCAACATCGTCAAAAGGCAGAGACCCTGCCGCCGACAGCGTTAAAATGCGCAGAAAAACAGTGGAACTGTCAATACCATGCCTAACCTCAGTGGACACGGCGCGCGTTTTAGTGGATTGTCTAAAGCATAATCTCACTCTTTCTGATGTAGAACTTGTCGATATTGCGGCGTTATATGGTAGTAAATAATAAATATTACCCCCTAAAATTGGCTGTTTTGACAGTAATTATAACAATATACAATTTCCCCTTGTAAACATTGCCCTATTGATGTAAAATAAAGACACAAGGCCGATGTATTTTCACTCAACACCCAGTAAGAAAGGGGATTGTACACATGACAAAATCCGAATTGATAGCACACGTAACAAAAGTGACACAATTACCTGCATCTGAGGTGAACACCGTAATTTGTACGACACTTGACAGCATTATAGGCAAACTAGCGGAGGGCGAAAAGGTAACCATCAGCGGTTTTGGTCGCTTTGAAATGAGACGCAGAGAACCTAAAACTTATGTCAATCCACGCACAAAAGAGGTGCGCACTATCGAGCAAGTTTATACGCCGGGATTTAAACCTAGCGGTATAATGAAAAAGCGCACATGCAGAAAATAAACTTCTAATTACCTGAGCGAATTAGCAAGTGCCGTCTATCCACACAGGCCCATTTATTGGCGCCTACAAATTATTAATTTTATGTTTTGGCCTTGTTTCGTATTCGTCATTATAATAATATTACTGCCATTCGCAGTTTACAAAGTTAATTTTGAGCTCACAAAAAGTGAGCTCAAATTTTTATTGTGTCTTATATAAAAAATCAGCCGCACTTTTTATTAAGTGCGGCTGATTTTTTATAATGATTTATTTATAGATACTCTGCCCCGAAAAAAATACCGCTAATTAACTAAAGCTGCGCAAAAAACTGGCGCAAATTTAATTAGCACCGCTTTTTGCCGCATCCAATATGGTTTATGGCCTTAAAAAACAGTTTTACCTCACCATATTTTATCAGTCCATCGGCACGTCAATCTCTGCTTTGCCGTGCAGTGAATAAATTGTGCACTTTACAACAGGCACATTAAGCTGTTTTTCTATGGCATTTTTGTAGAGTATAAGCTGTTTTCTATACGCTTTTATAAATTGCTCTGCCGTCTTATTTTTGTCAGACTTATAATCAATTATCTCCGCCTTACCATCCTTTACGCAAACAACGTCCGCTATGCCCTGCACTATTATTGCTGTGTTTGCATGCTCGTCCGGCACGTCTTCAAGCACCAGCTGCGCCGAGACAGACGACATAAAATCGTATTCCCTCAGCAATTTGTCTGCGCTCTCCATGCGCTGCGCAACCTGCGTGTGCAAAAAATGCTCCATGCTCTCTTTTGGCAATTTTTTTGCAATTTCGGCGTCGATAAACTTTTCTTCTACAAGCCTTTGTACCTCTTTATTAATGTCTTGCCTTGCGCTTGCAAAGTTAGCAAATTGCAAAAATGCGTGTTGCGCAGTGCCGCTCTCCGCCGCCGTAAGGCCATCTTTATACATAAAAGACGGGCGCTTTAGTATTTGCTCTTCTCCCGAGTGGCTTATTGCCGACACGCCAAGTTTTACAGGCATCGAAGACTTTACCATATCTCTTCTTGCGCTCTTTTCAAAGCCTTGTAAAAGCCTTTTGGCAAGCTCTTCGTCAGCCATTGATGTAGGCATGTACTCGGTTTGCTGCGGCTCTTGTTCCACATCGTCACCTGTTAAAACCTCGGCCGTAAAACTGCCGCTCGCCTCTAAAAGTGGCAATGTGGCGCCGCCTGCAATTTTCCTTAACGTGCCACACCCCGGGTGTAAAAGCGCCACAGTGCAAAGCCAATCTGTAAAGCGGTTTTTTCGCCCTAGCGTATAAGCGTCCACACCGCCTGTGCCCATAAGCTCTGCCGCTATGCCCTCTAGAAATGCTATGGGGTCTTTTACAGGCATTGTTATAATCAGTTTATCCCTTGCACGTGTCAACGCAACGTACAGTATGCGCATTTCCTCGCTTTTCATCTCTTTGTTTTGCACGTATGCAATGGCGGCGTGCGGCGCTGTAGAAAATATTCCGCTGCCCTCTTGCGCTTTAAGCTTTATTCCAGCGCCCAGCACAGGGTGAAACAGCAGTGCGTTTGAGCTGTCGCGCTTATTGAACATCCTTGAGCAATCCGCCAGTATGCACACGGGGAACTCGAGCCCTTTTGAACGATGTATAGTCATAACCGACACACTGCCCGTAGGCAGTGCCCCCGAAGCGCCGAACTGTGCATTGCTCTCGAGTGCGCCATCTATACAGCGCAAAAAGCCTGCCAGTCCATTTGCATTTTGCATGCCGTTTGCGTAGTTTAAAAAGCGCCTTAAATTCTCACGTCGAACCATGCCATTTTGCTGTGCCCCTACCGTTAAAAAATAATTTGTGCCCGTTAATATTTTTGCACACAGTTCCCCTACCGACACATTTACGGCGAGAGAACGCAACATTTTTAGCGTATTGCAAAACAAAACAGCCTTGCTGTCGTCACTTTTTAGCACGCATGTGTATAGCCGCTCGTTTCTTGCACCCGTTCTCAATTTAACCAAATCGTCTGCGCTCATGTTAAATAGCGGCGACATAAGCACCGCAGCAAGCTGAATATCAATGCCCGGGTTGTCTATAACGCGCAAAAGTGATACGACAAGCGTAACCTCGGTGCTCTGCAGCCAGCTCTCCGAGCTGTCTGCAACACACGGCACGCCTAGCGCAGTAAGTGCGTTTACGTATTTTGTAAAATTAGTGCGTGTGCGCAGTAAAATGCAAAAATCGTCCCAGTTGCAGCTGCGCAACGTACCGTTTTTCCCCCGCACTTTATAACCGCTGTGCACCATGTCAAAAATCGTCTTTGCCACCACCGATGCATCGCCCTTTTGCTCGCCGTCTGCACCCGGCTCCGCTATTTTTATCTCTAGCGCACCACCGTCAAATTCATCGGCAGTTCCGCTAAAAAGCGCCTCCTCATGTGTGTACTCAACATCGCCCAACTCTTTACTCATAACACACGCAAACACGTCATTTATTTGGTTTATTACATTTGTTGCGCTCCTAAAATTATGCCCTAAAATAATGGTTGCAGGGTGCTGTGCCTGCTGTTTGTATGGGTAAAAAGCCTCTCTTTTTTCAATAAAAATTTCAGGGCTTGCAAGCCTAAAACGGTAAATGCTCTGTTTTACATCACCTACAAAAAACAGGTTAGACAAACTTTTATTTGCAAGACAAGTGTATATTTTTTCTTGTATGGCATTGGTGTCCTGGTACTCATCAACCATAACGGCGTCAAACTGCTGTGCGACAGCAAAAGAAAAATCCGACCTCTCACCGTCTTCTTTGCACAAAAGCCGCAACGTTAAATGCTCAAAATCGCTGTATTCTAAAACATTTTCCTCAATTTTAGCGCTGTAAAAAAGTTGCGAGAACATTTTCGCCCCACGACAGAGCGCACGCAGCATAGGCAGTGTGCGTGCCCTGTCGTCCTCATACTCTTTGCCCGTGCAAATAAGCGTATTTTTAACTATGTCCGCTACTATTTTTTTTACGCCATCGCGCAGCTTTACCACCGTTTGTTTTTTGTCTCCCGTGTAATTTCTAACAGCCGCAAAGGGCACAAACTTAAAATCTTGCGCATAAGTCAGCGCATCGTCCCAGCGTGTTTCTTTTAAGAGTTCTCGCATTCGCAACAAAAATGCACATTCAGTTGAAGGTGCTGCGGAGAATTTTCAAAGGGGTTGGTAGGAATAAAAAAAACCGTGCGATCCGTAATTAA
>CAYJBO010000007.1:50395-53412 GCA_964368295.1 uncultured Bacteroides sp. | reverse complement strand
AACATTAATATTTTACTTTTTATATTTACACACTACTTTTAACAAAGGCTTTTGCCACAATAAAAAAACACAAACTGCCGCTGCCAAGGCACGGCAATAATAAAGGAACATAACAAATGTCACTTGATGCCGCAACACTTGCTCTTTTAGCTAAAGAGCTTTGCACACAACTGCAAAACGCCAAAATAGATAAAATATTCGAGCCCACCCGTGATGAAATAGTATTTAATTTAAGGAAGTCTGCACCAGGCACAAGCGGCGCTAACCCTAAATTATTTTTATCTGCGCGCAGTGGCGCCGCCCGCGCATGCATAACTAAAGAAGTATTTGAAAACCCTGCTATACCCCCGTCTTTTTGCATGCTATTGCGCAAACATTACACCGGCGGCAGGCTTATTGACGTAGTGCCCGTGCAGGACGAGCGCATAGTGTTTTTTAACTTTCGCTGTACAAGCGAGCTTGGCGACATTGTAGAAAACACCATTGCCGCAGAGCTTATGGGCAGATACTCAAACATTGTATTAATACGCGAGGGCAAGATTATAGACGCCCTAAAACGTGTGGACTTTGAGGACAGCAACATACGCCAGCTACTGCCAGGCCTTGCATACACTATGCCGCCAAAGCCCAATAAATTATCTTTTTTGCACACAGATAAAAACGAGATATTGTGCGAGCTTAAAAAACGCGACACTCCCATACAAGACGCGCTTATGAAGATTGCCGGCGGCGTTGGCCCCGTTATATGCCGTGAGGTTGCGCACATCGCATTTTGCTCAAAAGATGTGATAGCGAGCGACATGGACAAAGGGCAAGAAACCGCATTTTTAAGCGCCTTAGACAAAGTGCGTGATTATTACTTCACCTCGCCATGCCCCTCTATTGTAAAAGACGAGGACGGAGCGCCAGTTGAGTTTAGTTTTTTACCGCTCACACAGTACGGCGATAAATCTGAGATAATTAGCTTTGATAGTTTTTCGGACATGCTTGAAGAGTATTATGTTTCCAAAGATAAATCGGAGCGATTGCGCCAAAAGAGCAGAGACCTTGCAAAGACTGTTAAAAACGCTTACGACAGGGCTATAAGGAAACAAGCGGCACGAAAAGACGAACTTTTAAGCAGCGGACAGTCTGACGAGTTGCGCCTTTTTGGCGAGCTTTTAAGCGCAAATTTATGGGCATTTGAGCGCGGCGATAAATCGGTTACGCTCAACAATTACTACGATGGCACCGATGTTACAATACCGCTTAACGTAAGGCTTACCCCGAGCGAAAACGCACAAAAGTATTTTAAAGAGTACAAAAAGAAGCAGACAGCCGCAAAAATGCTTGTAGAGCTTTTATCTCGTGGTGAGACCGAAATAGAATACCTAAAAACAGTTCTTTACGAGATTGACACAGCACACAAAGAGGCCGCATTAAACGAAATACGAGCAGAGCTTAAAACCCAAGGTTACTTAAAATATTACAAGCCAAAAAACAAGCACGAAAAACCGTCGGACTTTATAAGATACCGCTCTACCGATGGATTTTTAATACTTGTAGGGCGCAACAACATGCAAAACGACATGCTCACTTTAAAAACTGCACGTGGCAGAGACTGGTGGTTCCATGTAAAAAATGCACCGGGTAGCCACGTTGTTATAATAACCGACGGCGCACAGGTGCCGGACTCCACCAAAACACAGGCGGCGCAAATAGCCGCGCTACACTCAAGCCTCGGCAGCGGCGCAAAAGTAGATGTAGACTTTACACAGGTGCGCAACGTTAAAAAAACAGGCGACTGCAAGCCCGGCATGGTGCTTTACGACCCATACGAGACGGCAGTTGTAACAGCCGAGCCCGAAGAGCTTGAAAAGCTATTGCAAAAGTAAATACTAAGTATTTGCTTTAAACAAGGCACAGCTTAAAGCCCCACAACTAAATCAATTACAGCCGCGGACATCAATGCTTGTCCGTGGCTGTTTTTATTTAAATGCACACACCACAAACTTGCGCGCCAAAGCGCTATAATACAAAAGGCAACGGCTATATGTGGTATTACATATAAATATATACAGCGCTGCCTTTACAAAAACACTAGCACGCTCTTTGTTTTTTTGCAGCCTTTTATATGGAGCCGCCCCAAAACAAAGGCTTTGCAAAAAACACGACAAGACCAATAAAAGAGCCGCTACAAATCTAATGTTTAATACATTAATTTTGGTTTATAATAACTTTATTATAATTATACAGCATTAATATACAGCCGTTATACTATGTAGATAACCGCAAATTTACCATTTGTAATTGTGTGCAAAATGTTTCAATTATGTCTAAATTATTAAACTTGTTAATTTTTAATTTATTTTTTTAAATAACACTTGACATATCAAAAATCAAGTGTAAAATGTAATTAGCACTCGACATGATAGAGTGCCAACAAGCAAAACAAAAGCAGGTGAGCATCAATGAGTATGGACAACAGAAAAAGGCAGGTTTTACAAGCTGTTGTACGGCTTTATGGCTCTGAGGGCGAGCCTGTCGGTAGCACACTTTTGGCACAGCACTTTAGCATGTCAGTTTCAAGCGCAACACTTCGCAGTGAAATGGCGGCGCTGACAAAACTAGGACTTTTAGAACAGCCGCACACAAGCGCCGGGCGCATACCGAGTGCAAAGGGTTACAGGTACTACATCGATAATTTAATGGATGTGGAAAAGGCCATAACTTCTATGGAGCAAGCACAGATACAATCTGTTTTTAAAGAGATGGACTTTGACCCCGAGCACCTAGCGCAGGACGCGGCAAAGGCACTTGCACACTTTACAGGCTATGCGGCGGCAGTTACTACGCCCGAGAGCGACGAGGCCTGCATAGCGCATTACGAAGTAGTGCGTGTGGGTTTATACACTGCGGCAGTGCTCGCAATTACTAATGCGGGCGGCGTTAGTACAAGAACGGCAAAATTTAGCGGAGCGGTGAACAATGCCAACTTAAAGGCACTTGCCGATGTACTAAACAAATACTTTACTTTT
>CAYJBO010000007.1:14633-50385 GCA_964368295.1 uncultured Bacteroides sp. | reverse complement strand
TACTTTTTTAAACCCACAGGACATAAGCGACAGCATAATAAGCGAGGCACTTAAAGAGCTAAACGACAGCAAAACAATTTTAAGCTCCGGCCTTGCGGCAGGCATCAAGCTCTTGTCTAATTGCTCAAAGCAATCTATATTTTTAGAGGGCGACCAAAATTTACTACGGCGCTTTGGCGGCACAGATGTAATAAATTTAATGTCGCTATTTGCCGACGAGCAGGCCGCAAAAGAATGTCTTAGCACTCAGCCACAGCACACTGCCATACTGCTTGGCGAGGACATACAGCGATACCCAATGCCAAACCTCTGTATTGTAAAAAAGCAATACGTTGCAGGCGGCGGGCTAACGGGCACTATTGCAATTATAGGCCCTACGCGTATGCAATTTAAAAAATTATTGCCGTTACTCGATTATTTTTCGCAGATATTAGGCCAATGCATGTCGGGTAAAAGCGAGGAGGAGATTTTTATATGATAGAAGAAAACAAAAACACTGCGCCACAAAGCGAGGATGTAAAAGAACAAAACAGCGGCGCAGAAGTGGCGCAAGAAAATACAAACGATACCGCCGCAAGCGAGAAAGCATCTGAGAGCACAGCAAAAGCGCAAGCCCCCAAAAAAGAGGGAAAAGGAAAGGCTAAAGACTTGTCCGCAAAGGCAGCCGCCGAAAAACTGCAAAAGCAACTCGACGAGACAAAAGACGCTTTGCTCCGCACGGCCGCAGAGTATGAGAATTTCAGAAAGCGCAGCACACGTGAAAAAGACGCATCGTTCTCGGGCGGTATAGCGCATGCAGTTGAAAAACTACTGCCTGTTATTGACACCTTATCTCTTGCGCTTAGCACACAGACAGAAGATGCAAACTACAAAAAGGGCGTTGAGATGACATTTGAACAATGCAAAAGGGCTTTTGACGCCTTAGGTGTTAAAGAAATTGAGGCACTTGACGCACAGTTTGACCCAAACCTACACGCGGCAGTAATGCAACAACCTGCACCGGAGGGTAAAGAGAGCGGCACTGTACTGCAAGTTTTACAGCCCGGCTACACCCTTGGCGACAAAGTTATACGCCACGCAACAGTAATGGTGGCAGAGTAACAAACGACAATCAACGGCTATATGTATTGAGCAATTAAAATGCATAAATAAATATATAGCCCATGATATATAAAAAAATAACAACAACTATATAATACTAAAAGGAGAAATTAATTATGGGAAAAATTATAGGTATAGACCTTGGAACAACTAACAGCTGTGTATCTGTTATGGAAGGCGGCGAGCCTGTCGTTATAGCTAACGCAGAGGGCGCACGCACAACCCCGTCCGTTGTGGGCTTTGCTAAAAATGGTGAGAGGCTTGTTGGCCAAGTTGCAAAACGTCAGGCAATTACAAACCCCGACAGGACAATTTCGTCCATCAAACGCCACATGGGCACAGACTACAAAGTGGACATCGACGGCAAAAAATACACACCGCAAGAAATTAGCGCAATGATACTGCAAAAATTAAAATCCGACGCAGAGGCATACCTTGGCGAAAAGGTTACAGAGGCAGTTATTACAGTGCCGGCTTACTTTAACGACAGCCAGCGCCAAGCTACTAAAGACGCAGGCGCAATTGCAGGCCTTGACGTAAAACGTATTATCAACGAGCCCACAGCGGCTGCGCTTGCATACGGCGTAGACAAAGAAGAAGACCAAAAAATCATGGTTTACGACCTTGGCGGCGGCACATTCGACGTTTCTATTATTGAGATGGGCGAGGGCGTTACAGAGGTTTTGGCAACTGCCGGCGACACACGCCTTGGCGGTGACGACTTTGACGATTGCGTTATTGAGTGGCTTGCAGCAGAGTTTAAAAAAGAGAATGGCGTTGACCTTCGCCAAGACAAAATGGCGGCACAACGTTTAAAAGAGGCTGCTGAAAAAGCTAAAATCGAGCTTTCAGGCGTTGCAAGCACAGCTATTAACCTACCGTTTATTACAGCAGATGCAAACGGCCCAAAACATCTTGACATGACATTAACACGTGCAAAATTTAACGAGTTAACATCTGATCTTGTTGAGCGTACAATGAAACCCACAAGACAGGCACTTAAAGATGCAGGCCTAAACCCGGGCGACCTACAAAAAATATTGCTTGTTGGCGGCTCTTCACGTATACCCGCTGTGCAAGAAGCAGTTAAAGAATTTATGAAAAACGAGCCGAGCAAGGGCATTAACCCAGACGAATGTGTTGCTGTTGGCGCAGGTATTCAAGGCGGCGTTTTAGGCGGAGACGTTAAAGGTGTTCTTCTTTTAGACGTTACTCCTCTAAGCCTTGGTATCGAAACTATGGGCGGTGTATCGACAAAAATTATTGAGCGCAACACTACTGTGCCAACTAAAAAAAGCCAGATCTTTTCAACAGCGGCAGATAATCAACCGTCTGTAGAGGTTAACGTTTTACAGGGCGAGAGGGAGTTCTCACGCGACAACAAATCTCTTGGCGTGTTCCACCTTGACGGCATTGCTCCGGCTCCTCGTGGTGTGCCACAAATTGAGGTTACATTCGACATTGACGCCAACGGCATTGTAAACGTAAGCGCTAAAGACATGGGCACAGGCAAAGAGCAAAAAATTACAATTACTTCGTCTACAAACATGAACAAAGACGACGTTGACAAGGCCATTAAAGAGGCAGAGCAATATGCAGAAGAGGACAAAAAACGCCGTGAAGAAGTAGACACACGCAACGGCGCAGACCAAATGGTATTCCAAACAGAAAAAGCTCTAACCGAGATGGGTGACAAGATAACAGAAGACGAAAAAGCTGATATTACGTCTAAAATAGAAGCGTTGAAAGAGGCGCTAAAAGGCACTGATATAAGCGAAATTAGCGCAAAACAAGAAGAATTGCAAAAGGCATTTTACGCAATAAGCGAAAAAATGTACAGCCAAGCAGCAGCACAAGAGCCACAGGACGGCGCACCGGGCGCACAAGGCGGCGACGACAACGTAGTTGATGCCGAGTTTAAAGAGGTTTAATTTTATACACCAAGCAGCGGCACATCGCAAAAGCGGTGTGCCGCCGGAGTGTTAATATACATTAAACAGCAAATAATTACAGCGCACACATAATTGTGCGTGCGCTTTTACATAACACAACAATAGCGTTGTTAAACTAAATATAAGTGGTGAAAAGATGGCAGATAAACGTGATTATTACGAATCGCTTGGCATTGCAAAGTCGGCGACAGACGATGAGATAAAAAAGGCATACCGAAAACTTGCAAAAAAATACCACCCGGACTTAAACCCCGACGACAAGGTGGCAGAGGATAAATTTAAAGAGGTTTCTGAGGCTTACGAAGTACTTAGCGACAGCCAAAAACGTGGCCGATACGATCAATTTGGCCATGCGGGCGTTGACCCTAACTACGGTGCGGGCCAAGGCGCTTACGGCGGCGGCTTTGGCGGTGTGGACCTTGGCGACCTATTTGGCGATTTGTTTGGCGGTTTTGGCGGCAGCACACGCCGCAGTGCCAACCCCAACGCGCCAAAAAGAGGTGCCGACGTGCGCGTTAGCATTGTGCTTAGCTTTATGGAGGCTGTGCACGGCTGCACAAAGACTGTTAAAATTACACGTCAAGACTCTTGTGGCACGTGCTCGGGCTCGGGCGCCGCTAAGGGCACATCACCGGAGACATGTTCTAACTGTCGCGGTACAGGCTACGTAACAGTTCAGCAGCGCACTCCTTTTGGCGTTATGCAGTCAAGCCAGCCCTGCCGCAACTGCGCAGGCAAGGGCAAAACTATTAAAACGCCATGCTCAAAATGCCACGGCAGCGGCAGAGTTGCAACGCAAAAAACCGTTGAGATAAATGTACCTGCCGGCATAGACGACGATCAAAGCTTGCGTCTGTCCTCCATGGGCGACTCTGGCATTAACGGCGGCCAAAGCGGCGATTTAATTGTAATTGTAACAGTGAGGCCCGACACAATGTTTGAGCGTGACGGCTATGATGTGCACGTTAAAGTGCCACTAACTTACAGCCAATTTGTGCTTGGCGCAACTGTTATAGTGCCTACAATTGACGGCAAGGCAGAGTACGAAGTGCCCGAGGGCACACAGAGTGGCTCTACATTTAGGCTGCGTGGAAAAGGCATACACTATGTAAACGGGCGCGGCAGAGGCGACCAATACGTCCACGTATTTTTAGAGACGCCGAAAAAGCTAACCAAGGCACAAAAAGAGGCACTTAAAACTTTTGAGACACTTTTAAAAGACGACAACTACGAACAGCGCAAGGGCTTTTTTAAGAGCTTAAAAGAAAAATTTGACGGTAAAAACTGATTAAACTTATTTATCGGTTAAGTAAAAGAGCGGGTATTATAATCCCGCTCTTTTTATGTGCTATTGCATTTGACATATGTTTAATTACCCACTACATAGGAGGATATAATTATGGACACGTTAATTTTAATTTTACGCCTTGTAATTGCTATTTCTGTAGCTTTTTTAGCATCTAAACTAATAGGCAAGTTGCGCCTACCGGGCATTTTAGGCTTTTTGCTTACGGGCATGTTTTTAGGCCCACACGCACTTAACATAATTAACAAGAGCTTGACACAGGCATACTGGTACCACGTATTATCGCAAATTTTAGAACTCTCTGTAGGTATAATGTTTGCGCGTGAGCTTATAATTAAAAAGTTGCGGTCTTACGGCAAGCAAGTTTTAACAATAACCGCATTTCAATCTTTGGGCACTTTTTTTATAGTAAGCGCCGTTTTTGCAGTTATATTTTATTTTTCCGACATACCGCTATACTTGGCACTGCTGTTTGGCGGCATAGCCCTGGCAACGGCGCCTGCACCCGCGCTGTCTGTAATAAACGAGTTTAAGACAAAAGGGCCCGTCACATCAAGCCTTGTGCCAATAGCCATGATAGACGATGTAATTGCAATAATTGTGTTTTTTACTATCAACTCTTTCGTGGCCTCTATGGGCTCATCAGGCTCTTCATCGGTTCTTTTAATCATCGGCGCATCTATTCTGCTGCCGATTGTAATGGGTATATGCATAGGTTTTGGCGCTAAATTTTTCTATAAAAAAGGCATGTCTAAAAAGCGCTATACAATAACAACCTTTATGCTTATTTTTATCACTTACGGCATCGGCTTTATAACCGATAATTATATTTTGCCCGCGCCATCGATAAACTACATGATGCTTGGCATGGCGACATTTACAACTATAGCAAACAACGTGCCGGAGCACAGGATGGGCAAAATAGCAAGTTCCACAGGCCCGCTTGCCGGCATAGCGCTTGCCGTAATGATAATGAACCTGTCTACCCCGCTAGACTACAAGTTAATTTTAGGAGCAGGTGCATTTACCGCAATTTACATTATAACAAGGGGTATAGGCAAGTATTTTGGCTCTTATATAGGTGCTAAAATTACTAATGCGCCGGCAACCGTACGCAAATATTTAGGCCTTACGCTTTTGCCTCACTCCGGTGTATCGCTTGTATTTACAGGCATGGCAGTCGCTTCGCTCAGTACTTTCGACTCACCGTCTGCCACAATTATACAGAGCACTATAGCGGCCGCCGCTGTTATTAACGAAATTTTTGCTGTCATTTTGGCAAAAAAAGGCTTTGAAATGGCAGGAGAAATCGACGCGCAAAAAAACACTAAATAAAAATAGGCAAAAACTAAGTGTCTGCTACAGATGATTAAACCATCTGTAGCAGACACTTTTTTATTTATACAATTAAATATTGTGGGTGCTATACAGCACTAAGCATTACACACTTACAGACGCTTTTAGCATGTAATTTATGGCCCATGCATTTACGGCAACAAAGAATAACGTTCCAAACACTCCATATACACCTACCGGCACGTTTTGCAAGACACTCACAACCGACATCACCGCCTCGTTTTCCATCATCCCTGTAATCATAGACACCATGCTGCTCATGCCCAAAGAGAATAACATCCAAATGCCCCAAACTACCCAAAAGAACTTTTTCGAAAACTTTTTCATCAGTGCCATAAAAACTATACTACACAGCGAGCCCAAAAGTGCAATTATAAATATTGCCCACCAGTAAGAGGCATATATTTTGCCCACAATGTACCATCCATCCGTGTAACTTGACTCTAACATATAACCATAAAGCATATTTTTTATTACAGACGAGCCGACCAACACAAGAAAAGAAGAAAATAAAAGCGTAACAAGTATGCTTAAACACTGATAAATTATTACACCTATTAAAAACTGCTTGCGCGTGCGCCCCATGCCCACAGCAATATTAAATGTAGTATAATTACTAATAACCGGAAAAATCAACATGATAATTAAAGCCGTAAACGCAAGCACTATTGCCCCAACCGGTATATAAACATTTAATTCTTTAATAAATACACTCAACACTGCGAATAAAACCTCGCCAAAAAGCCAAGCAAAAAACGTTACACACATAAAAATAAATGTGTCTTTGTAGTTGAATTTTAGCTCTGCCATAATATATTTCGTCATAAAAACTCCGTTCTGCCGCAATTATTAACCATAATAATGTATATTTGCACGGCGGCGTTGCGGCGGCGCCGCCGTGTACGGCTGCTTATTTAACAGATATTTTGCAAATTATTACTTTTGAGACAAAAGCTAGCCCCAAGGCCACAATTAAAAAGAACACACCGTATATTACAATTAAATTTTCAAACTGAGAAACCAATTCAAATACATCTGTAACATCTACTATTTCGTCAGAGCTTGCGCCCGAAAACCCAACAAAAAAGCCAATTGCACCAAATGACAAACCAAATAAAATACCCGTTACAATTGATACCCATGCGCCATATCTTAAGGTGAGCACTCCCATTAGCTCGCCAAAGCAAGCAAGAAAAAAGTTTACAGCGGTAATTGCCAATGTTGTAATAAGTGTCAGCCTCGGCTCATCAGCTATAACAAACAGCGCTGCACCGCATATTGTAAAACACAAAAGCGCTACTATTAACTTACACAGTTGTGTGCCCCAAAAAAAGTTATTTCTTGTACAGCCGTAAGACACTGCAATATTAAACTGCACAGTAATAGTTGTTGACATACATATAAAAGGCATTAAAAGTGACGTCATTGCAAAAGCAAACGTCAGTACATACTTATATACATGCTCCGGCATGCCAGACTGCAAATACAAAATCGTGATATAAACCAAAATGCCACCTAGAACAGCCGCATACGTTATAGCCGCATTTTTAATAATCAGCCTAAGTGATTTAATCATAATTTCATCTCCTCTGTGCTACTTGTTAAATACACAAACACTTTTTGCAAAGGCACTTCGGCTATGTCAAGATCTTTCCCCTCGCAAGCTGCCTCCACTTGGCTTGCACTATTTCGCACACATACCATTTTGCTGCGCCCAAAACTCTCTTGCCTTATAACGTTTAAGCCACTTGTTGCCTCGTCCACAACGTCCTCTTTACCCGATATTGTGCTAAACTGCTCAATCAAAGTTTGCACATCTTCGTTTACAATAATATTGCCCTCGTCGATTACAATTACCTTTTCTAGCGCCTTTGCCGCCTCTTCAATAATATGTGTAGACACAACAAATGTCCTTTTTGTCTCTATGTGCTCTTTTAAAAGCAGCTCGTAAAACATCTCTCTCGCAACTATGTCAAGGCCTGCCACAGGCTCATCAAGCAGTGTTATGGGCGCCTTGCTCGCAAGTGCTATTATTATTGTAACCATGCTCATCATGCCCTTAGAGAGCTTGCATATTTTTTTGTTTTTATCAAGCCCAAATAGTGCACATAATTTTTCGGCATAATTTTTGTCCCATGCAGGGTAAAATATAGCTGCCGCGCGAAAGTACTCTTTAACCTTAATGGTATTTTGCCCATACATCAAAGTGGCCGACAGCTCTCTAGAAAAGCAAAGATAATCGAGCGCTTTTTTATTTTCCCAAACTGTCATGTCGTTAAGTGTAACCTCGCCGCTGTTGTGCGGTATTTGCGCCGTTAAAATGCTTAAAAGTGTTGTTTTACCTGCTCCATTGCGCCCAAGTAATCCATATATATGCCCCTCTTCTATTGTTATAGAAACGTTGTGCAATACCTCTTTATTTTGATATTTTTTAACTACCTGTGATGCCTTTAAAATGCTTTGCATATAATTCTCCTATCTGCCACTTTGTGGCACACTATAAATAAAATTTGTTGTTATTGGCTTAGATAATATCGACGCATCTGTTCGCCCGGCCGTTTTCATGTATTAACACTGTTTAGTTTTCTGTGTTTTCGCCTTGCACCTCTTCTATCATCTCTATAACCTCACCCTTGGTTATGTTAAGTGCAGCGGCCTCTTTAAGCATCTGCTGTACGTATGTCTTTTTAAATACAGCCTTACGCTTTTGCAATATTATTTTTTTACTATCTTTTGTAACAAACATACCTATACCCCTTTTTTTGTATAAAATACCCTCGTCGATTAAAATATTTACGCCCTTAGCCGCGGTGGCAGGGTTTATTTGCAGCCTTCTCGACAGCTCATTTGTGCTTGGCACCTGCTCCTCGCTAAGCAATACCTCACGCAATATGTCGTCCTCTATCATGCTTGCAATTTGCAAATAAATTAATTTGCCGTCGTTAAAATTAGAGTGCATTGCATTACTCCTTTCGCAAAATTAACTCACCGCTTAACTGGTTAGTTACTTGTGTAATTAACTATATCACCACATAAGTGAGTTGTCAAGCATATTTTTAAAAAAAAATAAAAAAATATTATTATTGCGCAATATTTACCGCCTACACACAGCAATAGCTAACCCCGTATTATTTATAAATTGTGCAATAAGCATGGACTATATGCGCAAAAAAAAGACATTGCCACGACTGACAATGTCTTTTTTAAATACAATATTTTAGCGCTTATTTTTAGCTTTGTAAAAATACTCTGCTAGCCGATGCCGTTTTGCCGGCAAAAATTAATCAATCGGCTTCATTGTCGGGAACAAAAGCACGTCCCTTATAGACGCCGAATTAGTGAGTAGCATAACAAGCCTGTCTACGCCAAGGCCAAGGCCGCCTGTAGGTGCAAGGCCATACTCAAGCGCCGTCACATAGTCGTAGTCAACTTGTGCGTTTGTGTTTGGCTCATCTTTACGTTTTGCCGCCACTTGTTTCTCAAAGCGCTCTTTTTGGTCAATGGGGTCGTTAAGCTCGCTAAAGGCGTTGCCGTACTCACTGCCGTTTATAAAGTACTCAAAGCGCTCTGTAAATGCAGGTTCTGTCGGTTTGCGTTTTGCAAGCGGGCTGTTTTCAATCGGATAGTCGTAAATAAATGTAGGCTGAACAAGCTTGTCCTCTACAAATGCGTCAAAAAGCTCAATAAGCACTGTGCCTTTTGTTGCGTCTTTCGGCACTTCTACATGGTTTTTCTGCGCCTCTGCACGCGCTTGCTCATCGCTCTCCCACGCATAGTAATCGCAGCCGCTGTATTTTTTAACAGCCTCTGCCATGCTCATGCGTGACCAGTTGCCCATGTCAATCTCAGTGCCTTGGTACGTAATTTTTGTTGTGCCACAAATATTTTGCGTCAACTGTGTGTACATATCCTGCACTAAGTCCATCATACCCATATAGTCTGTGTAGGCCTGATAAAGCTCAATTGTTGTAAACTCAGGGTTGTGCTTTGTGTCCATACCCTCGTTGCGGAATATGCGCCCAACCTCATAAACCCTGTCTATGCCGCCAACAACAAGCCTTTTTAGCGCAAGCTCTGTCTCAATGCGCAAATACATAGGCATGTCTAAGGTGTTGTGGTGCGTCTCAAAACTTCTGGCCGCCGCGCCTATTTCAAGCGGCAGCAATATAGGTGTGTCCACCTCTAAAAAGCCTTTGTTATCAAGGTAATTTCTAAGCTCTTTAAGTATGCGGCTTCTCTGTACAAATGTATTTTTTACATCCGGGTTTACAATTAAATCAATATACCTCTGACGGTATCTTGTCTCTTGGTCCTTAAGCCCGTGGAACTTTTCCGGCAGCGGCAACAAGTTTTTTGCAAGCATTTCTATGTGCGTTACTTTTACAGATATCTCGCCCATATGTGTGCGGAATACCTCGCCTTTAACGCCAATAATATCGCCTATATCAAACTTTTTAAAGCCCATGTAAACATCTTCGCCAACGGCGTCACGGCGCACGTACAGCTGTATGTTTCCGCTGTTGTCGCGCAAATCCGCAAAACTCGCCTTGCCCATTATGCGCTTGCTCATCATACGGCCCGCCATGGACACTATTCTGCCCTGCTCACCCTCTGCAAGCTCTGTAAAATTGTCTTTTACTTCCTGTGCAAAAGAATCTTGCTCGTACTTTGTCTTAGTAAACGGGTCCTCGCCCGCCTCGCGCAGTGCGCTTAACTTTTCGCGGCGCACAGCAACTAGCTCACTATATTCCTCGCTTGTCATAGTGGGCTGTTCTTCATTAACTGCGTTTACATTTTGCAACGCATTCTCATTATTATTTTCCATGTAACTCCTCTTTGCTAGCTATAATTACAATGCCGAACGTGAAATCTCAAGCACATCGTAAGTTTCTTCTCTGCCGTTTGGCAATGTTATTGTAACAACGTCACCAACTTTGTGGCCCATAAGGGCTGCGCCAACAGGCGATTCGTCAGAAATTTTGCCGTTTAACGGATCTGTCTCTGTCGAACCCATAATGTCGTACTCGCTTACGTCGCCTGTGCTGTCTTTAATTTTTACGTGTGTACCAATGGCAATAGCCTCTGTCGACAACTCGTCTTCGTCAATAACTCTTGCATTTTTAAGCATTTTTTCTAGTAGCGCAATTCTGCTCTCCACAAAACCTTGCTCATTTTTTGCCTCGTCATACTCGCTGTTCTCAGATAAATCGCCATAGCCTCTTGCTACTTTAATTTTCTCTGCCACGTCTTTGCGCTTAACTGTTTTAAGCTCTTCAAGCTCATTCTCCAATGCGCAAAGCCCTGCATAAGTCATAACTAATTCTTTGTTTGGATTATTCATTTCATCGGTCTCCTTTTTACTATGCCGTTTTTACACTTTGTTAAAATAATTGCCACGGCTACGCATTTACTACAGCGTGGCCGCCGACATATTATTGAGCAAACATACACCTTGCGCGCGCACTGTGCGCGCTTTTATTCTATGCCGCCTTTAATGTAATTAAAAAGCATAACAATAAATGGAATTATAGTGTTTTTGCGCCAATATGTCAAGTGATTTTAGCTAATTTGTGCAATTTATTTGGCCTAATTTAAAAATAAGTATGCACACGCTTATCCAAAAATTACCACAGACCGAAGAAATCGGCCTGTGGATGGTGAATATTAAAGATTTTTTTGTGGTTATAATATGAATTAACGCTAAATTTTATTCATCGTCAGATTTGACAGATATAATTTTTTTAGCAGCCTCTATAACTTTACCCTCTAAGTTTTGCGGCAACTGCTCGTAGCGTGTAAACTCATAAGTATAGCTGCCACGCCCCTGTGTAAGTTGGCGTAAAAAAGTGGTAAAGTCGTGCATTTCAGATTGTGGCACCTCTGCCTCAATTATCTGCGCACCGTCTTCGTCCGGTTGCATTCCAAGCACATGTCCGCGGCGTTTTGTAACCTCTCCCATTATATCGCCCGTAACATCGCCCGGGACAGACGCATAAAGCTTGCCCACAGGCTCTAGCAGCACAGGGCCTGCCTCGGGCAGTGCCGCCCTATAAGAGACTTTAGCCGCCATTTTAAACGCCATCTCTGACGAGTCTACAGGATGGTAGCTGCCGTCTAATAAAGTTGCCTTTAGCCCAACAACAGGGTACCCTGCAAGCACGCCGTGTTTAATTGCATCTTGAAGGCCTTTTTCAACTGCCGGGAAGAAGTTTTTAGGCACCGAACCGCCAAAAACCTTCTCTTCAAACACAAACTCGCCGTCAGTGGTAGGCTCAAACTCAATCCAAACATCGCCAAACTGTCCATGTCCGCCCGTTTGCTTTTTGTGGCGGCCTTGAGCCTTGCATTTTTTGCGTATGGACTCCCTGTAGGCAATTCTCGGCTTAGAGAGCGATATCTCTACGCCAAATTTTGATTTAAGCTTAGCACAAATAGCCTCTAGATGCTGCTCGCCAAGGCCGCTGATAATTTGCTCAACGGTCTCAGAGTTTACAACGTAGCTAAGCGTTGGGTCCTCTTCAATCAAGCGATGCAATGCGCCGGAAATTTTGCTCTCATCGCCCTTTTGTTTTAAATGTATGGCCATAGCAAGCGTAGGCACTGTAAACACAGGGCGTGCTAACTCTACTACCCTCGATGGGTCGCAAAGTGTGTCGCCCGTTTGTGCAGTTGCCATTTTAGTAACCGCACCTATATCGCCTGCGCCAATCTCGCTTGTGTCTGACTGTTTTTTACCCTTGATAAATATAAGTTTGCCAAAGCGCTCTTGCTCGCCCGTGCGTGCATTTATAATGTTTGCGCCCTGTGTAAATTTGCCCGATATAACTTTTGTGTAGCTAAGCTTGCCAATAAAAGGATCTGCAACTGTTTTAAAAACGTATGCACAAAGCGGCTCGCTTGCCTCGCAAGCAATTTCCACATCTTTGCCATCTTTGTCTTTTGCTGTGCAACCGGCCGCCCTAGCAGCGCTAGGCAACAGTTTTTGTATGCCCCACATAACTTGGTCTACAGCCGCAAGTGCTGTTGCCGAGCCGCAAAAAACCGGTGTTATTGCGCCTGTTTTAACGCCTGCACGCACGCCGTCTGTAAGCTCTTGCTGTGTAAACGGCTCGCCTTCAAAAAACTTCTCCATCAATGCTTCGTCTGTCTCTGCAACAGCTTCACGCATTGCCTCAAGCAGTCCGTTTTCACGGTGGCCTATGCTTGGCAGTGGTACTTCGCGCGGTTTGCCTGCCGCATAGCTATACGCTTTTTGCGTAATTAAATTCATATAAATACGCCCGCCGGCTTGCTCAATAGGTACAACAACAGGGCACACAGACGGCCCAAACTCTGCCTTTAATGCCTCAAACACCTTGTAAAAGTCGGCATTTTCGCTATCAATTTTGCTTACATATATCATATGGCTTTTGCCGTGTTTTAATGCATTTTTATAAGCTTTTTGTGCGCCTACTGACAATCCGCTCCTTGCGGAAACACACACAAGCACACTTTCAGCCGCATAAATGCCCTCAGTTTGGCCCGCAGCAAAATCAAAAAGTCCGGGTGAGTCTAACAGATTAATTTTAACGCTGTCGTACTCGACAGGCGCAACTGCAAGCGACAAAGATGCTCTGCGCTTCGCCTCATCGGGATCAAAGTCACAAACGGTGTTACCGTCTTCAACTCTGCCGTGCCTATCTGTGCCGTCTGTTAAAAATAACATGGCCTCGGCAAGTGACGTCTTACCGGCACCGGCATGTCCTGCAATTAATACGTTGCGAATTTGGTCGTTAGCATAGCTCATTATGTTTACCCTCTTCCGTACATGCACCGTACAAAAAGCACCGTGCAACAAATTATAGTTAAAATTGTAACATAATACAGCAATATTTTAAATACAATATCATAAAATATAGTTGTGCTTTTAGTAAAATCTTTCAGCCTATAATTGTATAATTTGACTATTTTGCGTTGTTTTTGCGCATGTTTTTACATTTTATTCGACAAAGCGTCATTTTAAAGTACAAAAAGCGAAAAAACAACCCTGCAAAAGCAAGGCTGTTTTTTTAGTTTGTTTTTGCAAATAAAAGCGGCAAAACACACAGCCATACACACATTAAAATTAACGTTTTATCTGTGCTTATATTATAAGCGCGGCAATCATAAAGCTATGTATTTTTCGGTAAACTCTTTAAAGGTTATAGGCCTGTCAAAGTAATAACCCTGCCCTTTTGTACACCCCATCTGTTTTAAAATTTCATACTGCTCTACACACTCAACGCCCTCGGCAACAGACACAAGCCCTTTTAGTTTTTGGCACAGCACAAGCACAACCTCTGTTAGCGCCTTTGACTTTTCGTTTTGATGGATGTTATTAATAAGTTTCATGTCTATTTTCACCTCGTCAAAATCCGATATGACAAATGAGGTTAAATTAGAGTATCCACACCCAAAATCATCCAGAGAAACAGAGAAACCGGCCTCTTTAAAGTTGCCTATAATTGTGCTTAGCACGTTTTCACTTATTGCATTTGTGGTCTCGGTAATCTCTATTACAATTTTAGATTTTTCCACACCGTATTTGTCGCAAAGATTTGAAAAAATCTCTACAATGCCGTCATCTGATATAGTCATCCTCGAGCAGTTTACCGCCACCGATTCTATCTGCTCGCCTTTGCTGTCGCCCCACGCCTTTAGGTATTTACAAACGGTCTCAAACACAAAAATATCTATTTTTGAAATTATGCCCTCTTTCTCATAAAAGGGGATAAACGCTATTGGCGGCTGATACGCACCGCCGGCGCCCACTCTTCTTACAAGGGCCTCGGCGCTTGTAACTTTGTTTGTAGCAAGGTCTAACTGCGGCTGTAGGCAAACCACATATTTGCCATTTTTTATTTCCATCTCAAGGTTTTCTAAAAGTATGCGGTTGTATTTTTCGCTGCCGATATAGCTCCTCTCACCGTCTGATGCACTGATGTAATTTTGGTTCCACGTGTAGCCTATTGTGGCTGTAAAATCGCCCTCACGGCTAAGCTGTTTCTTTAATGTGTCAATTTCTTTTTCAAACACGTGCTCCTGTGTGTTTTCGCTTAGCACAACAAACTCATCGCCGCCAACCCTAAACACATTATCCTTAAAAACATCCACCAAAATGCCTGTCAAAATTTTTATAATCTCGTCGCCAAACAGCACACCTTTTGCGTCGTTTATCGCACCAAGCCCATTTATATCTATATATATTATGCCCAGGCTATCTATGTGCTTATGGTTTAGCATCTGTATTTCGTCGTTAAAACTTTGGCGGTTTTTTACGCCCGTTAGCGTGTCAAAATAGCTCAGCTTATTGAGTTTTAATATCAATTCCGTCACGTCTAAAAAGTTAGCTATAAACTTTGCAACCGACTGCATTATAAACCGCTTTTCTGTGTTGTGCAGCGGATTGTCTATACCCACAAAGCCCGTTACTTTTTTATCGTCCGAAATAATAGGGCTGACCATTATGCAATTTAAATTTTGGTTGTCCATTAATTTAAACTCTTTAGAATGACTTGAAATGCACAGCTCCTCTTTTATAAGCGAAAACGCCACTCGGTCTTTGCAGTTAGAAAACAAAAGCCCAAGCTCGCTTACCGGCAACATTTGCAGCTCATCCTTATAGGACGTTGCCACTGCGTCGCACCACTCAAAAGTGTTGCTTATAAACTGCTCGCATTCAGAGAGCTCGAATATATAACTGCGCTCGGCCTTATAGTACTTTGCAACTCTCTCAAGCAGTTTGTAAATGGATGATGCCGGCTCTTTGCCCGAGTGCAGCAGTTCAACACAGCGAGACAAAAACACCTCATCGTCTAATTTTTCTTGCAATTCTTTTTCAAGCAAAGTCGCTTTTGATATGTCCGTGGCAATCTCAAGGCGTGCAAGGCGCCCGTCAAACTGTATAAGTTTGTCTTTTAATAAAAATGTTTTTCCGAGCATAGGGTTTAGGTAAGTCCACTCGTAAAACTTATCCTCAATAAGCAGATGGTTTGTGCAAAATTCACACGGCGCATCCAAACCCTGAAGTATCTCATAGCACTTTTTATTGCGCCAAACTTCCTCGGGCGGGCTTCCCACCAATCTAATTGCGGCTAGATTTAAGTATAATAGTTCATACGTGTCTTTGTCCGAAATATATATGACATCGTCTGTGCAATCCAGTATATGTGTAGAGTTTTTATTATACGCATCAAGCAATCTCACTTTTTCATCAAGGTGCCTGCCCTGCAATATAATAGATATCAATTTGCCTATGTACTGCAGGCTGTTAATCTCTTTTTCGCTCCACACCCTAGTTTTTGTGCAATCGTCCATGCCGATAAAAAACGTCATTATTCCGTCTTTTTTTACCTGAGCGTGGACAAAAGACAATATGCCCTGGTTGGCCATAATCTCAAAGGCCGAATCGTATTGCAACGTCTCGCGCAAATTATTTGTATAAATAATGTCGTTGTGCGCCTTTTCAATAAAATCAACAAAAAGCTCTATTGCCAAGCCTTGTAGGTTGTCTTTCTCACTCGTTATATTTTCTTTACACCACTCAAATGTGTTGTCGTACGTCTTACAATTATCTAGCGATTCAAAAATATAGCTCCTGTCAGCGTTATATTTTAAGCAAATTAACTTCAGCACTTCGTTTATAGATGCATCATCGCCATTGCTCTCGTACAAAATATCAAAAACTATCGATATTAAGTCGTAATCAAAGTAAGAGCCGGCTATTCTGTCGGCGTTATCAATTTTTGTTATGTTGCGCATAGTGCCTATATTAAGCGCTGGCGAATAGATAACATACCTGTTTTTGCCCAAGATTTTGGCCTGATACAACGCTTTATCGGCATTTTGGTACAAATCAAAATAGCTATTGCCGTCTTGCGGATAAAGGGCAAGCCCCACGCTGCCCGATATTGAGTAGTTTTTATACTCGCCAAAATAAGTCCTGTTAAATATTTCTACAATTTTTTCTGCCTTTTTGCCAAGCTCCGATGTATCGCTCACGCTCTGTGAAAACACGATGAACTCATCGCCGCCAATTCTGGCTATCGTGTCAGAGCTTCCAAATACGTTGTGCAGCCCATCTGCAATTTCTTTAAGCACCTCATCGCCAATAAAATGCCCAAGGTTATCATTTATGGCCTTAAAATTGTCAATATCAACAATAAACAGCGCATGTGTGTCGCTTGGCATAGCCTCTATTTTCTTTGTAATAATGCTCTGTGCGCTCACTTTGTTAAAGCAGTTTGTGAGCAAATCTTTTCTAGAGCGCTCAAACAGTAACGCCTGCTCATGCACATCAATAATTTTGCCTATTACAAATATCGCCTTGCCGTCTTTATCGTTTATAATTTTGCCCACTATGCGGTTATAGCGGTACTCATTATTCGCGTTTAAAAATCTTATGTCGCACGGCTCAAAAACGCCACTCTTAAACCCATCCACTGTGCTTTTTAACGCTTCTAAGTCGTCTTTATGCACCTTTTCGCTGTTTAGTATCTCTTGCACAGTAAAATATGTGGCGTCTCCAAACGGCGAAAACTGCATGTACTGGCGCATTTTACATGTCCTTAAGTCTATGCTAAAAAAGCACTCCGACGAGAGCGCGGAAATGTCGTTTAACAAAATACTGCTCGGCACCGAATCTGTAAAGTAGTAGTCATAATCACGGCTAATGCTACTTATTTGCGTAAAAAAGCTCCTTAAATCCCGCACAAATCCCACTAAAAAGGTATTGCCCTCATACGCATCAAGCCTTATAAGCGTTATTTCACTTGGCACAGGCTCGCCGTCAAGCGTCTGGTGCATCCAGTTAAAAACATGCAGTCCATCGTCAATGGCTTTTTTAAAATTCATTTGCGACATCTGCTGTGACGATATGCCATTCGGCTGAAACTCGGGTGAAAATTTATGGAAATCGTCAATATACTCTTGTTCTGATTCAATACCGAATATGTCCAGCACATATTTATTGCACAGAATGTTTACCATGTCGGCGCTCCAAATATTTAACGCCACCGGCAGTAAATCAAAAATAGACTTAAATATTGGCGCTTTATCAATCTCTTTTTTTATTAAATCAACGTTAACATTTTCTTTGGGATTTAATTTTTTGATATGCATTATTTTCTCCTTTGAAATTGTGACGCTTACTTCGACTTAAACGTCGGCTTATATCGATAAAACAATGCTAGAATCTTAGCACTAATTATTCTTTAATAATACAAAATTACAAAAGACTACCCAAAAACACAAAAAGCTCTATATAGCCGCATTATAACACAATATTTCTTATTAAAAAAGACATATTAACAAAATAAATAAAGTTGTGCATTAATTCATTACAATTTACAATATTCATGTAATTAATAAGTAAAAATAACTAAAACAGCCGTGCCTACATGTGCAAAAACACTAATTAAATTCACTCTATTGATTTCGCTCATTTATATAATGTATAATAATAAATATTTATTCAAACATCTAATTTTCATCGATAATACAAGCAATAAAGCTAGTATTATGACTTTTGGTGCCGAATATTTTTACGACAAAAAAGCAATTAAACGAGTTTTGTACCCGGGCAATATTATACTTTGGAGGTTAAATTTATATGGAAAGCACTGTTTTATTTGACAAAATATACGGCTCATTAATAGGCTCTGCTATAGGTGACGCAATGGGCGGGCCTGTTGAGTGTTTACACTACGAGACAATACAGAAAAACTACGGGTTTGTTGACGATTTATTGCCGTACAACGATGTAAAAACAAGCGCACACGGCCCTTTTGAATTGCACGCAGGTGCGTATACAGACGATTCGAGAATGTCTAAAATACTTGCCGGTTGCATTATTAATAAAAACGGCTGTGCTACTTCAAAGGACGTTGCAAAAGGGTTTATCGACTACTATTACAGCGCCACTAATGAGCTTGAAAAAGACTTTATGGAGGAGTACTACCTCAAAGCGATATACACGGCCGACAAAGAAGTTTTTGGCGGCCAGCCCACTAACGGAGCAATAATGGGCATAGCGCCATTTGGCATTATCTCGGCTTGCAACCCACAAAAGGCACACGACAACACATTTGAGGCCATGTTTTTTGCAACAGGCTTTGCACGCTACGCCACTGCCATGGCTGCCGGCGGCATAGCGCGTGCCATGTGCAAAGGGGCAACACACCTTGATGTTGAGGCTGCGATGCTAAATGTTGCAAAAGAGCACAAAAAGCACCTTGACGGAGCGCGCTGGAGGACATCTTTTTTATATGAGGGAGTTGCGCAAAAATCCGAAAATCTAGTTAAAAAGGCCATAGACATAGCAGAAAAATACGACGATGTTGTGTCTATACAAAAAGAGCTTTACGACGGTATAGTGCAAGAATTTTTTGCAGATGCAGCCGAGAGTTTAGCCATTGCCGCCGCTTTTTTGCACGTTGGCAAGGGCGATTTTACAAAAACCATCACAGGCTGTGTTAACTTTGGCAGAGATAACGACAGCTCTGCCAGCATAGCGGGCGCAATGGCAGGCGCATTAAACGGAGCAAGCGCAATACATAAAGAGTGGATTGACCTTGTAGAAGCCGCAAATAAAGGCCCCACTTTTTATGAGTTAGCGACAAAGCTGCATAAAATTATTGTGGACAATTACGAGGCAGAAAAGGCACAACTTGCACATTTGGGCGAGTTGATTTAGCACATTTATGGCGCAAAAATATTTAAGCAGATAGTTTTTTACAGCCTATTTAATATACACTTTTTATTTTAGCAATTAAATTTAACAAACAAACGGTAGTAATTCTTCTTTAAACCATAACTGTTAAGAAGATTTACTACCGTTTTATATTGCTCTTATTAATTTTTAATCCATAAAACCTCAAGCGGCAATATCTCAACATCGCCACTATACTTTTTGCCATTTATAATGTTTGTGCCGTTAATTTGTGCGTTTAAATTTACGCTCTCTAGGCTGACATTAACCAGAACCGTAATCTTGTCGCCTGTCTTGGCATTTTCACGCTCTATCGCAAAAATTCTATCGTCTAAGCTCAGCACATTTTGCAGTGCAAACGGGCTAAAGGCGCTTTCGCCTTTTCTCAGCTCTATTAAGCTTAGCATTTTATCAAATATTTTTTTGCGCTGTGTCTCACCTTGCATTTCGCTTATTAATTTGTCGTAGCTCAGCTTTTCTCTGTTTATTCTTCTGTTAATGCCGCTGCTCTCAACGCCAAAATAATCGTTGCGTGAGCCAAGCAAGCTGTGTATGTAAATGCCGGGCACGCCAACAACACTTAAAAGTATGCTTTGCGCCGCAATAAAGCGCTTAAAGCGCAGCTCGTCACTATCGTTAATAGACGTCAGTGCGTCTTGATAGTTAATGTTGAGCTCGTACGGGCTTTTTGAGCCGTCCTCATTTGTTTTAAAGTTTACCCTACCGCCATTTTTAAGCGCATTATCGGCAAGCAACTGTCTTTCTGCATCTGTTAAAATGCCCTCTGTGGGCCTTACACCTATGCCGTCGTGTGATGCTAAAAAGTTAAAATATGTGGTGGAATCTGTAAGCGGCTCCAGGCTTTTTGCCCATGCTGTTAACTTGCTTGCATTTTGGGTTATAAAAGAAAATAAAGTGAGCGGCGGCAACGGGAATTGATAGACCATTTGCGCCTCATCGTGTCCGTTACCAAAATATTTTATATTGTCTGCATGCGGCACATTGGTCTCCGAAATTATTATTGTGCCTGGCACGTAGTAATCTAAAACCTCTCGCATTACTTTTACAAGCTCGTGTGTTTTGTCTAAGTGCATACATGTGGTGTTGTCCTCTTTCCACATAAAGCCTATGGCATCCAGCCTTATATACTTTGCCCCTTTTTTTGCGTAAAAAACAAGCAAATCTAATATATCTACCGTTAAATCGACATTTTTAAAGTTTAAATCAACTTGGTCATCGCTAAAAGTAGTCCACACATACTTTGTGCCCTCTTTTGTCTCAAACGGGGTAAAAAGCGGGTGTGTCCTAGGGCGGGTAACTTTGCTGTAGTCTTTATCCATGTCGCCTGTAATAAAGTAGTCTTTATATTTTTCCTCGCAGTTTAAAAACTTTTTAAACCAATCACAGCTTTTAGAGGCGTGGTTAATAACGGCATCAAACATCAACTTATAGTTTTTGCTCAAGGCCTCAATCTCTTGCCAGTCACCCAAATTTTCGTCTATTTTTCTGTAGTCCACAACCGAAAAACCATCGTCCGACGTATATGGGTACATTGGCAATATATGCACAGACGTAATTTTATCCCCGACATTTTCCACTAAAAAATTGTTTAGAGTCTTTAATGTTTTTTCTTTGCTTTCTACTATTGAATCTCCGTAAGTGATAAGCATAACATCTTTTTCGTCTACAAAGCCATTGTTGACATTGCTTATCTCATCGCCTTGCTTTGCGATGAGCTTGTCCAGTACTTCTTGTGCAACACTTTCACTCTCATATATAAATTCAAGCCGTTTTAACAGGCTTTGTCTAATTTCATTTTTCATATAAATCTCCAATTATCACCTTAAAAGCATAACTAAAATTTAATTAGAGGGCAAGGCCTTATTCTGCCTACTATACATTGTAAAATAATATACAGTAAGGCTTTGCCCTTTTTAAATAAAGTATTAATGCTTAATAATACATGCAAATGTGTTAATTTTAAAAATTAAATATTAAAAGCTTTTAAAAGCCTAAAAATATCCTCTGCAACGGCACTTAAATCCTGCTTTGCCCTAACTTTAGCTTTGCCAAAATCTACGGCAAGCCTGTTTATGCTAAATATTGCAGTCAAGCCCATGTCGTACAGCTTTTCGCTTCCGTCCGACACATCTCCTACTATTGCGATTATAGGTACATTTTTGCGGTTTGCACGCCTTGCAACGCCTGCAACTACTTTGCCGCCGGCAGTCTGCCCGTCTATTCTTCCCTCACCGCTAATAACTAGGTCAGCGCCGTCCAGCAAATCGTCAAAACCAACATTGTCCAGCACTGTCTCAATGCCCATGTGAAGCTGCGCGCCCAAAAGTGCATTCATTCCCGCACCCATTCCGCCTGCGGCACCGCCGCCCGGCAAGCTACTAACATCAACTCCAAGGCAATCGCTTACAACTTTTGCAAAATGAATTAAACCGCTGTCTAATTCTTTCACCATGTTTTCGTCTGCGCCCTTTTGCGGGCCAAATATGTATGCCGCCCCGCTTGTTCCGTAAAGAGGGTTGTCTATATCGCACATTATAGTTATTTTTGCATCTTTAACGCTCTGTGGCAAGTGCGATACATCCACTTTAGCTATGTCTTTTAAAGTGCCGCCAACAGGTATAAACTCCTCGCCGTCTGCACTGTAAAATTTAACGCCTAGGGCTGCCGCACAGCCTGTTCCTGCGTCGTTAGTACAGCTGCCGCCAAGGCCTAAAATAATATGGTTGCAGCCGCTTTCAAGCGCATGCTTTACAAGCTCTCCAACGCCGTAAGTGCTGGTTTTTGATGGGTCTTTTCTCGTCTCCACAAGCGGCAATCCCGCACAGGCGGCCATTTCAATTATGGCGGTGTTTGCACCGTCGATAATGCCGTAAAAGCCCTGCATATTTTCTGCATAAGGGTTTTGCACGTCTACAGTTACTTTTTTACCGGGCAAAGCCGCCAAAAAAGCATCTACACTTCCTTCGCCTCCATCGGCAACGGGCACGCTTATCACCTCGGCATCTGAAAACTTAGCAATGCCTTTTTTTAACAGCTCGCATACCTCGATGCTGCTCATTGTACCTTTAAACGAGTCCGGTATCAATATAACTTTTTTCATGATTTCGCCCTTTCCATATTGCTTTTTTATAAAATTACAGGTGCGCCTTTTTCTGCAGATTCGTAAAGCGCTTCAATTATTCTGGTCACTTGTAATGTTTGGCGTGCCTCTACGCATGGGGCCGTGCCTGTGCGCAGCGCATTTATCCATCTTTCCATCTCAATGTCGCCCGGGGTCGTTACAACTTTTGGTGGAAACTCGTAATTTTTGCTCTCTAGCGGTTTAATTGTCTGCAAGCATCCGCAATTGTCGGTATTAATCCTAAGTCCATCTTTCATGTCTGCACCGCCTTTAGTGCCGCACAAAACAGTTGTTAAGTTAGATGTGTCCAATGAGTTTAGCGCCCAGCTTGCCTCTATTGATAAAGTTGCGCCGTTTTCCATTGTCACAAAGCCAAATGCGCTGTCCTCTACCTCAAATTTTTCAGGGTCCCAAGGCGCCCAAGAGTTAGTTAACCCAACTTGTTTGCCAAGCTTTTGATATGTGTTTGCAATAACAACTTTTGGCTCATAGTTGTTCATAAGCCACATTGTAAGGTCTAGCGCATGGCAGCCTATGTCTATAAGTGCGCCGCCGCCTTGTATTTCTTTATTTAAAAACACACCCCAAGATGGCACCCCGCGCCTTCTGATAGCGTGTGCCTTTGCATAGTAGATATCGCCTAAAGTTCCTGCGTCTACAATGCGCTTTAACTGCTGTGCGTCCTCTCTAAAACGGGTTTGGTGTCCTATAGTTAATTGTAACCCAAGTTGCTCAGCTTTGTCCACCATTTTTTGTGCATCACTCGCTTTAATCGCCATCGGTTTTTCTACCATTACATGCTTGCCAGCGTCAAGTGCCATTAAGCTCAGCTGTGCATGTGTAAAGTTTGGCGTACATATGTGCACGACATCTATGCTTTTATCTTTTAACAGTTGCTCTGCATTCTCGTAAACCTTGCTGTTTTTTGTGCCAAAATCATTTTTACAAGCTTCTGCGCTAGCTGTAAAAGTGTCTGTAAAGGCAACAAGATTTACGCCCTCTAATTTTGCAAGTCCAGCCATGTGCTTATTTCTTGCAATATTTCCACAGCCTATAAAACCAATGTTAAGCTCTTTATTCATTATTATTAACCCCACTTATAATGTGTATTGTCTATTGTCGATAGCGCCTGTTTTTATGTAACTGATAATGTTGTCCACTGTGTCAGAGCCACAGTAATTAAACATTTCAAAATTATCGCCTGCCATGTGCGGGTTAATAACTGCGTTTTCCAATGTCCTCAATGGGCTGTTTAAATCTAATGGTTCTGCGGCAAACACATCCAGATATGCAGTTATATTTTTTGTTTTAAGCGCTTGTATCAAAGCGTTTTCGTCAAGCAGCGCAGCCCTTGCAGAGTTTACAAAAACAGCGCCGTCTTTCATTAATTCAAATTGTTTTTTGCCTACAATACCCGTTGTGGACTCAAACACAGGCAGATGCAAAGAAATTACATCGGCAGTAGAGAAAAGCTCATCGAGCTCTACTTTTTTAATGCCCAGTTTGTCCATCTCTTCTTTTGGCATCATGTCAAACGCTATTATTTCCATGCCTAAAAACTTAGCTAAATTAGCGGTGTATCTGCCAATTCTTCCAAGCCCAACAAGACCTAACACGCTGTTTTTAACAAGTTTAAATTCTCTTCTCGGCTCGCCCCACTCACTGCCGTTTTTCATTCTTTTATCGGCTGTGTGTATGCCCCTTATGCCTGCTATTATTGCGCCTATTGTCCACTCTGCTACTGCACAGGTGCTAAAGTTAGTGCCCTCTACAATTTCAATGCCGGCCTTTTTGCAAAGAGGTACAAATGTGTTGTGTATGTGCCACCAATGTGCTATGTAAACGGCCTTTACGCTTTTTGCCATAGCCTCTATTACGCGCGGTGTAAAGTCTTGCATGCCTTTGCCATTTAACGACAAAATTATCTCTACGCCGTCAAGTTTGCTAATGAGCTCGTCCTCACTCATCTCTTCCATGCGCGTGCCCATAGTTATAAGCTCCGACACCTGTGCGAGTTTGTTTTCATCGTTTTCGTTGATGTAAAAACCGTACCAATCCTCGGCCCTGTGGATGTAAACTTTAGGTTTGTTCATTTTTATACCTCTTTAATTGTTGTTTGTTGTTTTACTTGTTAAAAAATCCTTCTTCACTAAAAGCAAAGAAGGATTATTTTACTCAAAGTTCACTGTAATATTTGAGAAATTTTAAATTAGTCTAAAAGAGGAGTAATCTCGTCTTTCAAAGCTTGTAGACCAGCCTCAACAGTTGATGTGTCGCCAGGTACGCAGATGTCGTGCCATGCCTCTTGGTAAGCTGTTGAAATTTGTGTCCAGTTTGTTGTAGCAGGAACGCCATAAACGCCCTCTTCAACTTGTGCTTGACCTGCTTCGAAAACTTCACGCATCCAATCCTCTTGAATTAGAGAATCCATGTTGTCAAGAACTTCGTTTGTAACAGGCATAACACCAAATGTTGCAGCCTCTGCAGCGTGGTTTTCTTGGTTGTTCATGTACTCAATAAGTGCAAGTGACAAGTCAGGGTTAGGAGCATCTTTAGGGATAGTCCAGTACCAGCTGTTGTCATAAGAAGCTTTTGTACCCTCAACAACAGGGTTGCCATCAGCATCTAATTCCATTGAAACGCCTTGAGGCATTACTGCAACGCCCATGTCTGAAGGATCTACCATGTAGCCAGTCATGTCTGGGTTTGAACCACCGTGGATAAAGAATGCATCAAGTTGGCTCATGTAAGCAAAGTAAACGCTACCGCTTGCAAAGCCGTTCCAGATACCGCCGCCGGACCACATTTCTTCCCACATTGTTGGGTTGTAAATGTCGTTACCTACTGAGAAAGCTTCCCATTTCATTGCTTCTACTACAGGAGCACTTGTTGGGTCAAGCATGTCCTCAGGTGTGCCGTTCATTTGGAAAACTTTGTGCATAATCTCAAAAGTTGTACCCTCGTAGATTTTTGCACGGTGAGCTATGCGAGGTGTAGTTGTGCCGTTGATCTCTGTTTTGCCCCAGTACATACCTGCAACTGCAACGTCAAACCAGTCCCACTCGTTAACGTCTTCTTCTAATGTGTAGCCTGTTGGCAAGCCAACGCCGTTTTCAGCAGCAAAAGCAGCCTCAATAGCGTCGCGTTGTGTTTCCCAGTTAGCTACTGCATCTGCAACTGCGCTTTTGCTGTAAGCTACTGCGTAGTTCTCTAGTTTGCGAGGTAGCGCCCATAGGTTGCCGTCTGCATCTGTTGCACTCTCAAGTGCAGGGCCAAAGTATTTATCAGTTGTAGCAGCTGCATCATAAGATGGTACATCGCTGATAGGCATGATAAAATCGCCTTGTGTAAATGTATTTAAGATAGAACCAACTGTTTTAACTAGGCCGATTGTGCCTTTTTCGCTGTCAAGTTGCATGATATTCATCATGTCAGCCTCTGTCTCGAATGTTTTAACAGTTACGTTAACGCCGTACTCTTCTTGGAATCCTGTAACGATGTTGTCACGGAACCATTTGTCTTGTGAGTCCATCATACGGATGTAAACGATGATCTCTTCACCTTCAAAAGACATTGCCTCGTCTGTGCTGCCTGCGTCTGTTGCAGGTGTCTCTTGAGAAGCTGTCTCGCCTTCTGTGGCCGGAGTAGGTGCACAGCTAGCAAGTAATGCCATAAGCATTAATGCGCTTAAAAGTAAGCATAGTAGTTTTTTCATTTCTTATCTCCTGTTTCTTTTTTTGTGTTATATCAGCTAAACGCTGTATAAACTTTGTGAAAACATCATAACACATGAAAACATTTTCATGAAATGTAAATTTAGCTTAAAATTAACCAAATATTAATAATATTCAAAATTAGTTCACACATGTTTCATTTTTCTCAAGAATACTCCTATTTGCTCTATTTTACTTTATTTTTAATCAAAAAAAGTTTATTACAGCAACAAATATGCTTTTTTTGTTACCATATTAACAAATTTTTTTAATGCTTTTTGTTAATATTAACTGAACAATTTGTGAAATTTTGCAATTTGACATAAAATTGATACCGATTTGTAATCGTTTACACATATCACTGTTTTACAAAAAACGACAACCCTACACTATCTTTTACAAAAAAGGCAAATAGTGTAAATACAAAACCACATAAAAAATAGTTGCTTTGTGGTTTTGTGTTAAACTACCTTCCCCTTTATATAAGGTATAGTATAAGGCTGTAAAAATAACATATTTTATTTTGAAATATCCTTGACGCTTTCTCTTTTTATTAAATGTGTAGGCAGTAATATTCTTTGCGGCAGGTCGGTCTCACCGTTTATTGATTTAAGCAGCATTTGTGCAGCGGTAATCGCCAAATCTTCAAGCGGCACATTAACGGTAGTAAGCGGCGGCACACAAAATTGGCTCTCGGAGTAATTATTGTGCCCCACAACCGATATATCCTCAGGCACTCTTAGCCCTCTGCGCCTTGCGGCGGTGACAAAAGCAACTGCCTTGCGATCATCTGTCGCCATTACAGCCGTTGGTACTTCGTCTAAGCTCAGCAGTTTCTCGCTCGCCTCTAGGGCGTCTTCGTATGTGTAACCTGCATCTATTATCAAATCAAAATTAATTGGCAAATTAGCATTTTGGTGTGCATAGTGGTAGCCGTCGTACCTCTCTTGATTAACCATATAACCCAGCGGAGAGTGCAATAGCCCTATATTAGTATGCCCGTTAATCATAAGATGCTCAACCGCCTCTTTGACGTCACGCACATTATCCGTATCTACCGAGTTTACACTGATGCCCTGCGGCAGCGACAACCTCTGCGGGTGGCCTATTACAACAAACGGAAATTTCCTCTGCGCCAACTCTATAATAGTTTTGTCGTAAACGCGAGAGCTAAGCAAAATAATGCCCCTTACCATGCCGGCCTCTATTAAGTTAATGCATTTTTTTAATTCCTGATCCGGCGTTGGCTCCATTGCAAGCAGTATTTCCATATCAACCTGCCCAAACACTTTTTGAAAACCCATAAGCATGCGGGATATATACGGACTTATCATAATATTATCTGCGGGATACGTTGGGCAAATTGCAATGTTGTTAAGGCATTGATCTACCATTCTTTTTGCTATAACGTTTGGCCTATAGTTTAAATGGCGTATTGCAGCTTCTATTTTTTTCTTTTTAAAACCCGAAACCTTTGCCGAGTCATTCATCGCCCTTGAAACAGTGGCAACTGAAACCCCTGCTAATTTTGCGACATCTTTAATTGTAGCCGGCATATTACGCCCCCTTCATAATAAAATGACGATTTGCAACGACTTTTTATTATTTCTATTTTGAAAAACAATATTATTTTATCATGTATCCAATTTCATTGCAATATGTAAATTAAAACAAAAATTTTACACTAATTTAACTTAAGTGCTTTATTGGCTAAAAAAATTCATACTTTTTATCTATTTTATACAAAAATATGCAGTTTCTTTAAAAAAAGTTCATTTTTTCAAAAATAGAGATAATCAAAGTAATTTTTAGTATTTAGCAATATTGTAGAGCAATTGTGGGTATAATTTAATATAATCGTACTTTATGTAATCGTTTTCTTATGATAGAGTAATTTCAAGACAATTTTATCTGATTTTATCATTTTTGTCTTTTGGACAATTCTACGGAAAGAGGGATTTACTTTGAATGAGACCATACTGCTAAAACAACCTACATGGCGCGATAAGTTGCGCAAAAACGCCTTTGCATTTACTATGATTTTCCCCGCACTTACTTATTTGTCAATTTTCTTTTTTATAATTGTGTACAACGTTATACAAATGTCGTTCACATCTTATGAATATGGAAAACCGGTAAGCATGGGCATCGAAAATTACGTGAATGTTTTTTCAACTCCCGATGTTTGGGAATCACTTTATCGAACATTTATATTTGTATTGATAACAACACCGCTACAATTAATAGTGGGCCTTTTAATGGCTATGCTTATCAATAAAGTGTTTGCAGGGCGCGGCTTTGTGCGCAGCTTGTTTTTACTGCCGCTGGCAATACCTGCAATGGTAACGTCTTCAACGCTTTTAATCTTATTCTCCGAGGGCGGCCATATGATGTCGCTATTTACAGGCGGATACGTTGAATGGCTTAACTTTTTACCAGAGGGCTTTACTTTTATAGGCGACGAGTTCTGGTCGATGTCGCTTGTTATATTTGGTAAAGTATGGCGCGACGCACCAATTTCAATGCTTATTTTGCTAGCCGGGCTACAAACTATTGGCAAAGACCAATACGAGGCGGCAAACACAATGGGTTGCGGCAATGTAAAAAGTTTCTTCTACATCACAGTGCCACTATTAATGCCTTCAATATCATCTGTTTTAACTTTGCGCTCAATCGAAGCTTGGAAAGAGTTTGTTTTCGCACTAAACTTATCACCAAACTATCCTTTGCTTGGCGTTTTGATAGACCGCTACTATATTCAACAGTTCGACCCCGGTCGCAGTGCGGTTATAGGTATTATGTTAATAATTTGCATTGCTGTATTTGCATTTTTAATACGCCTTGTATTAAATGCAATACAAAAAGCATTAGTTAAAGTGTAAGGGGGAGTAAAAATGAATAGTATTAGTTTAAAAAAGACATTAAACCCCAAAAATATAGTTTGGTTTATAATGATGGTCGCATGTCTGTTTATGGTATTGTTTCCACTTTATATAATGTTTAAATATTCTATTAGCGACAGAACTACCTGGATAACGGGCGGCCTTTACGCTATACCTTGGTGGCCAAACGAGCCCACATTTGAGATGTACGAGTATTATTTAAGCGACAGAAGCTTTATTGCAAACGGTATTATGAGTTTGCAAATTGCATTTACATCGGTTTTATTTAGCCTTGGCATAGGCGCTCCTGCCGCATATGCGCTAAGCCGCTTTAAATTTAACGGAAAAGCAGTATTTTTATTTTTACTTGTCGCCGTGCGCTTTATACCGGACGTAACAGCCTCTATACCGGTGGCATACGTTTTTAGCAACACTTTCCTTTACGAGCTGCCAGACGTCATTAAAATAAGCATGGCTCACTGCTTGCTTAGCATACCTTACGTTGTATTTATTACACAGGGCACATTTGAGAGCATACCAAAAGACCTTGAAGAGCAAGTGCAAATACTTGGCGGTTCTAAAGCGTACGCATTTTTTAGGATAGTATTACCAATAGCAGTACCCGGCATGGCGGCCGCTGCAATCTACTCTTTCTTGCTATCTTGGAACGAGTTTACATTCTCTTACTTCCTAACATCAACTTCACTTTCAAGCGTGATACCTTTGCCCGTATACTTGAAATCATTGTTTGGCTCAATGTCTCCAAACCAAGTTACAATCGCCACAATATCACTGTTGATTTCAATACCGGTAATTATATTTACAATAGCACTACAAAAATACATTATTGCCGGAATGACCGAGGGCGCAGTTAAATAATAAATTAATTTATATTACGAAAGGTAGATAAATAATGGCTTCATTAAAATTAGAAAATATTAACAAAAAATACCCCAACGGGTTTCACGCTGTTCAAAACTTAAATTTAGATATAAAAGACGGAGAGTTCTTATCTCTTGTAGGCCCTTCGGGTTGCGGCAAATCTACAACACTTAGGATGATTGCAGGCCTTGAGGATATCTCCGGCGGAAACTTATTTATAGGCGACAAACTAACAAACAACGTTCCATCTAAAGACCGTGGAATAGCAATGGTTTTCCAAAGCTATGCGCTTTTCCCACACATGAGCGTTGCAGCAAACATTGGCTTTGGCCTTAAAATTCGCAAAACTGACGAGAAGATAAAAAAAGACAAAATAGAGTGGGCAATGGATCTACTTGATTTGACAGGTCTTGGAGACCGCCGTCCTTCAGAGCTATCGGGCGGTCAGCGCCAACGTGTTGCGCTTGGACGTGCACTTGTTTTAGACCCTGAGGTATTACTTTTGGACGAGCCTCTATCAAACCTTGATGCAAAGCTACGTATAAAAATGCGCACAGAGCTAAAGCGCATACACAAAAAACTAGCCGCAACTATCATTTATGTTACTCACGATCAATCTGAGGCTATGACTTTGAGCGACCGAATTGTTATTATGAACAAAGGCGAGCTTATGCAATGCGGCACACCTGTTGACATTTACAACAACCCACAAACAAGGTTTGTAGGCAGCTTTATAGGCAGCCCCGCAATGAACTTGTACGAGGGCGAAATGCAAAAGTTAGACGGCGGCCTAAAATTTGTAAGCGAGAGCTTTACCTACGATTTACCAAAAGAAGTTTTAGACAAATACGCAGCACTTGCAGGCAAAAACGTTACTATGGGTATACGCCCAGAAGACAGCTTTGCAGATTTATCAGTTCAACCAAACTCAGTGCAATGTGTATCCAGCGTTGTTGAAACTTTGGGCTCAGACGATTACTTAACTTGTGAGCTTGGCAAAGATCTTATTACAGTAAGAACAAAACCTATGAGCAATTTTACTTTAGATGTGCCGGCTTACGTTACATTTACACCTGAAAAATTGCACTTCTTTGATAAATAGAATAAACCTCGCCCTAAGTTTAAACGCTTAGGGCGTTTATAAGAACTTTTTACGCGGATTTTTAGGCAAACAGCACAACATAATTAATATAACATTGTGCATTTTGCGGTGCAGGGCATAGTTGTCGGCACAGCAGACATACAGTACATTTACACACGCGACAACACAGAATGGAGTATCATAATGAACAATAAGCAGACAGCACATATAATATCACACACGCACTGGGACAGAGAGTGGTATATAAACAGCAAATTTGTAAACGAGTGGTTGCCACCATTTTTTGAAGGCCTATTTGGTAGAATGGACGAGAACAGCAATTATAAGTTCGTACTTGACGGCCAGACATCTATTTTAGACGACTGCTATGTTGAGCTTGAAAAGCTCGGCAAAAGCGTAAGCGAATTTAAAGACAAACTGCGCCAATATGCACAGCGCGGCCAGCTTGTTATAGGCCCGTACTACTTGCAGCCGGACTGGCAGCTTGTAAGTGCAGAGAGCCTAGTGCGCAATATGTTAATAGGCAAAACTATGTCGGAAGAGCTAGGCGGCGGCACACAGACAGGCTGGCTTTTAGACAACTTTGGCCAAATTTCTCAGGCGCCACAGCTACACAAACAATTTGACATGAAGGGCATTGTTGTATGGCGCGGTGTTGAGCTTGACCCGTTTAATTTGAACTCTGAGTTTGAGTGGAAGGGTGCGGACGGCACAAAAATAGTTTGCAGCTACTTGTTAAGCAGCTACAGAAACGCAATGCACCTTGCAGATTACCCCGAAATAATATACGAGCGCATACAAAATGAGGTTGAAAAAATTGCACCTTTTGCAACTACGGGCAACATTTTATTGATGAACGGTTACGACCAAGAGATGCAACCTGACGATATACTGCCATTTATTGAAGACGGCAAGGCAGATTTTAAAAATTACACAATACGCCAAAGCACTCCTAACGAGTACATGCAGGCAGTTGTTGACGGACGTGGCGAGTTACAACAGCTTGAGGGCGCACTGTACAGCGGCAGATACATCTCGGTATTCCCGGGCATTTTGTCTGCAAGAATGTACCTAAAAACAGCAAACTACTACGCACAGCGTGAGCTTGAGTTTTACGCAGAGCCTTTAAATGCAATGCGCACTGTTTTAACAGGCGCAGAATATCCACACGCAAAAATGGATAAAGCTTGGAAACTACTACTTAAAAACCACCCGCACGACAGCATTTGTGCAGTTAGTGTCGACAACGTGCACTATGATATGGAAGAGAGATACGAAGAGACTCTTGGACTTTCGAAAGACATGACACAAACAGCCGCAAGCGCGCTTGCAAACAGCGTAGACACAAGCATGTTTGACGGTAGCGAGGCTGTGTTTACAGTGTTTAACACATTGTCTACACCGCGCACTGCGAGCGTATTTTTGCCAACCGACAATAAAAATGTATCCGTTAAAGACGAAAACGGCAATGTTTGCAAAAGTTCTGTTTGTGAGGGCGGCGTAATTGCCATTGTAAACCTAAAAGCCACAAGCAGCCTAAGCCTTGGCCTATACAGTGCCGCTGATGCCGCAGAGCAGAGCGCAAACAACGATTTAACAGCCGAAAACGAGTTCTTAAAAGTTGTGTGCAACGGCGACGGCACACTAGATGTTACCGATAAAGCGACAGGCAAATTATACAGCTCAATAGGAGCGCTTGAAAACATGGCGGACAACGGTGACGAGTACAACTACTCATTCCTTAAGGGCGACAAGCCGCTCACTACAAAAGGCCAAGCTGCAAAAGTGTCTGTTTTAACCAAAAACGACGTACAAACATCGTTTTTAATTGAAATCGATTGGAGCTTGCCAAAGAGCTTATCCGACAAACGCGACAAACGCAGCGACGAAACTTTAAGCTTGCCAATAGTGACAAAAGTTACTTTAACAGCCGGCGACCCTGTGTTGCGTTTTGAAACAAGCGTTCGCAACATCTGCAAAGATCACCGCATCCGTGTTTTATTCCCAACGCAGATTAACACAGACGTGTCTTACGCACAAACTCAATTTGACGTTACAAAACACCCCATAATGCCAAAAGAATTTGATAACGACTCAATACCGGAGAATGTAAAGCGCATCATCATAGGCGCAAGGGAGAGCATCCCCATAACACAATTCCCTCAAAAAGATTTCTGCGCACTTTCAGACGGCAAAATTACTGCGGCCGTGCTAAACTACGGCTTGCCCGAATACGAAGTACTGCAAGACAAAAACACAGTTGCATTGACATTGTTCCGCTCTTTGGGCTGGCTTGCACGCTTTGACTTGAACACAAGGGTAGGCGATGCAGGACCCGAAATGTTGACACCCGGCGCACAATGCTTGCGCGATATGAGCTTTACTTACGGTTTTTGCTCTACTACTTTTGCGCCTACAAGCGCAGAGCTTGACAGCATAAGCACAAACTTTGCAACACCGCCTTTAACTGTTAAAAACACAGTGCACAGCGGCGCAAAAACAGGCGAATTTGTTGAAGTTTTAAGCGCTAATGCGCACGTTTCTGCCCTTAAATGCGCAGATAACTCAAACGAGATTGTGCTGCGTGTTTACAACCAAAACAGCGAAAAAACAACTGCAAAAATTAAGCTGAGCATGGCGCAAAAAGCATATTACTCAACACCGTACGAGAGCAAAAATGCACAGATCACATTAAATGACAACTGCATCGAGCTTCCTCTTAACTCAAAAGAAATTGTTACGGTTCGCTGCGAGGTTGCAAGCCCAATTTTAGGCACTGCACAGGACGGCACGGCAGAGGTAAGCACTGCTACAACAGCGCCTTTAAATGTAGATTTTAAAGATTTACAAATACCTGTGTGCGTTACACCTCAAGAAATTGAGAGCGAAAACGTCAGGGCAGGCAAGGCAGAAGCGCTTTACGAGGCAAAGCTTGACGAGGCAAACAAAGCGCAAGCAGAGCTTGACAGCATAGAGAGCCCAACCCCTGCGCAAAAAACAAATGCCGCCACACTTATGATGCAAGCGCACGCTTTACACCGCGCGGCATTAGAGGCAAGGCTAAGCGCCATATTTGCCGAGGAGACCTACAAGCGTGAGACACTTGGCAAAGACAGCGCAGGGTTTATCGATTATCAAAATTCAACTGTAGAAAAACTGCGTGAGCTTGCTTACGGCTTAAACCTTGCACGTATAGACAAGCGTGTTAGCGAGTATATAACAGATTACTATGTACACAAAGAAAAAACATTAAAAAACTAATTAAAAAAGGTGTTTAAAATGAGAAACTGTAAAGATTTCGATGCCATTAAACAGCGATATACAGAATTTTGGAACAAAACTTATAAAGGGCGCGCACTCGTACATCTGCGCGCCAAAAAACCAAACACCAACACTTGGTACAAGGGCGACATTGTTGCACTTGGGCACAACACAAACGATTTAACTACATTTTATACAGACGCCCAAACTGTTGTAAAGCGCCACGAGCTGTATACAAATTCAACGGCATACTTTGGCGAGGCATTTCCTAGCGCCGTTGTCAACTTAGGCCCCGGCGTACTGGCGGCAGTTATGGGCTGCGATGTTAGGCTTATGGAAGACAGCGTTTGGTTTGAGCACTTTATAGAAGACTGGGAAGAAGATTACAAAGAGTTCGACAAAAACAACCATTGGTGGCAAAAAACTATGGAGCTAACAAAGGCTCTGTCGCAAAACGCCAACGGCAATTACATGGTAGGCGTTGCAGATTTAAACAGCGTTAGCAACGCAATGTCGCTTATGCGCGGCAGCGAAGAGCTTGCCATGGACTTAATTGCAGACCCCGAACTTGTGCATATATACAGGGACCAGCTTACCGAGGTGTGGTTTTATTGTCAGCGCAAATTGTTTGAAATTACACAAACGGCACAAACAGGCTATACCGATTGGATGGGCATGTACGCCCCCGACCTAGGCGTTGCCGCACAGTGCGATTTTTCTACACTTATTTCTACAAATATGTTCGATGAATTTTTCATGCAGGAAATTCATCGTCAATGCGAGGAAATCCCCTACCCTATTTACCATTTAGACGGGCCCGATTGCATAAGGCATTTGGACTTATTGCTCAACGAGGAAAAGTTGCGTGCTATCCAGTGGCAACCCGGCGCAGGTGCCGCGCCTTGCTGTGACGAACAGTGGCTGCCTATGCTTAAAAAAATACAGGACAGCGGCAAGGGCGTATACGTGTTTGCAAAAATGCACGAAGTTGAAAGCCTTGTCAAAAACCTAGACCCAAACAAAACTTTTGTTTACGTTACAGAGTATGCAAAAGACGAAAAAACGGCGGAAGATCTTATGCAAAACATCGAAAAATGGTCGAAATAAATTTGGCATAACCGTATAATTGATAAAGCGAGGGGTGAAGTGTCGTTGAAGTTACTATTTTCTCAGTACAAGGCAAAAGAAACACAGAAGTACCATCTGGCAGACCTCTATTCAAGCGACACTTCCGCCCCGCCACTAAAGGTGCATAAACACGATTTTTACGAGTGCTTTGTTGTGCTACAAGGCGAATTTTTAGAGTATTGCGGCGATGATGAATTTAAA
>CAYJBO010000007.1:0-14623 GCA_964368295.1 uncultured Bacteroides sp. | reverse complement strand
TAAACTGCCTGTGGGTAGCGTGCATTTTTTATTGCCGAGTACAAAGCATGGAATTGTGGCGTCCGGCAAGCATAAACAAAACGTTTTGCGCAATATAGCAATGGCTCAAAACTCTTTGCCAAACAATTTTACAGACGATTTGAGCACAGATTTTAGGTTTAGCCTTGACGGCGTAGAGCTTGCGAGTTTTAAACAAAAAACAGATTACTGCTACACTTTTTTACAGGCAAGCGACATGAGCGAGTACATACTGCAAAATGCAGTTGGTGATTTGCTTTTAAATTACAAGATGAAAAAGCACTCGAGCCACATACCAAAGTGGCTTAAAAACGCACACGACGCCATGCTGCTGCGCGAGAATTATATGCTGGGAATGAAACGATTTGTCGAGCTTTCTTGTGTATCGCACAGCCATCTATGCCGCAGCTTTGCAAATGCTTACGGCTGTTCTCCAATGCAGTTTATACACACACAGCGGCTATTGTCCGCCTGTGAAATGCTGCGTATTACAGACGATAAAATAAGCACTATTGCACAAAATTGCGGGTTTGAAAATTTATCATTTTTCAACAGGCTCTTCGCAAGAACATACGGAATAACACCAAAGGAATACCGGCGGTTAAACGGCGCTGTATTTGGGTAAGTACAGCGCCGTTTATCTCTATACAAATCACGGCGCTGTGTCCATTGTATAAATATCAAAATAGTATCACTTTTTAGCAATATATATGTAGAACTTTAGCCGCAAAAGTAGTATTATTAACTTGTTGTTAGCAAGGCGCTATTACACAGCAACTTGCTAAAATGGTATTAGCTACATAATTAATTGAGGTGTAAAATGTTATACAATAATAAAAAACCATTGCAAAGAGAAATCGACTTTACTAACACATATATGCAAAGTGCAAATTTAGATAAACATCAAAAAGAGCTCAACTGTATAAAAGTACAGCTAAGCGGCATATTTGCCCCGCTAAAAAACGAGCAAAGCGATATTTTTGCAGGCCATTTAAACCCTGCAAGCATAGGCGTATTCTCATTAAGGGCGACCTCTTTTGTAGACGAGATGGGTTACTGCTTTGACGAAAACGCCTTTTTTGAAGAGTTTAACAGCGCAAAGGCAAGCGGCATGCTCTCTGATGAAGAGTGCGCACAACTTGCCGAAATTGCCGAGTTTTGGAAGAAAGAAAACACAAACACAAAAATTAGAAACAGCCTTACAGCAGAGCAGGCAAACAGCCTTGCCGGCGACGACTACAAAAACGAATCTGCCGCAGTTTACCCTCTTTACAGGATTGCCGGCGTGCATTTGGACTTTGATAAATTGCTAAAACTAGGCCTTACAGGCCTGCAGCAAGAGATTGAGCAGAGCAAAAAAAGTGCAAAAAATGATGATGAAACGTCATTTTTAGCATGTATGCAGCAGCAAATTGATGTATTAAAAGCCGTTTGTGTTAAATATGCGCAGTACCTAGAAGAAACAAGCAAAACGCACACCGACAAGAGGGCGGCCGAGCTTGTAAAAATGGCAACTTGCATGCGCAATTTAAGCGAAAATGCACCAAAAACATTGCACGAGGCAATGCAGCTTTTATACTTATATATGGCGGCGGCAGATGCACGTGAGCTTGGAAGAATTGACATTTACCTCACACCGTTTTACATAGAGGACATTAAAAATAATACGATAACACGTGACGAAGCCGTCGATATGGTAGTGAGCTTGTTTGACATGGTAGAGCGAGAGCTGCACAGGGACAGCCGTGTTATAATAGGCGGTGTCGGCAGGCCCAACACAGTAAAATCCGACGAGTTTGCTCTTGTCGTCTTAGACGCTCTTGCAAAGCGCCCCAAGGCACCAACGTCGGGTTGCAACTTTCATATCTTACCACAAGTTAGCCTGCGCTGCACTGCCGACATGAACAAAGAAGTATTTGACAAAGCAATGCAAATTTTAGGTAGTGGGCATACTTTCCCTCTTTTATACAACGATGACATTAACATCTCTAACGTTATGCGTGCCATGGACGTTAACAAAAAAGTAGCCGAGCAATATGCATTTTACGGCTGTGGAGAGTATGTGTTAAGCGCAAAAAGTGTTGGTACGCCAAATACTTTATTAAACGTTGCTAAACTTTTAGAGCTAGCGCTAAACCACGGTGTAGACCCAATTACAGGCAGACAAATAGGGCCTAAAACCCTTGATATATCTGAGATTGACAGCTTTGAAACACTGCTTTGCGAGTTTGAAGCACAGCTAGACTACGCCAGCGAATTGAGCGCAAAATTCCAAGAGCTTGTATATGACGTATGCGCAAAAGAGTGCGATTTTGCACTTGCAAGTGCGCTTATGGACAATTGCATCGAGCGCAAAAAAGCACTGCTTGACGGCGGCGTTTACCACCTTGGCTGTACGGTTGAAACATACGGCAATATAACAACAACAGACAGCCTAATTGCAATTAAGCACGCTGTTTTTGACGAGAAGCTCACAAGCTTACAGGACATAAAATTGGCACTTAGCAACAATTTTATCGGCAGTGAGCAGCTTAAATCCACACTGGAAAAAGCGCCTAAGTTTGGCAACGACGACGACAGTGCAGACGAGATAACCGCACGCATACATGAGATGATTTGCCAGAGTTTGCGCAAGCAAAAAAACAGCACAAGGCTCGACAGCCACTTGGCCGTTGTTATTAACAACCGCCTAAATGTGGGCATGGGCCTAAACACAGGCAGCACACCGGACGGCCGCATTGCCGGCGTACCGCTTAGCAACGCCGTAGGCGCATTTAACGGGCGCGATAAAAATGGAATTACCGCATTAATGCGCAGCATGACAAAATTAGACGCCTCTATACATGCAGGCGGCAACCAAAACTTTAAATTATCGCCACAACACTTTAAAGATGGCGCATTATCGGCAAAAATATTGATAAACACATTCTTTAAACTAGGCGGACAGCAATGCAATATAAGTGTTGTAAACCAGCAAGATTTGCAAGACGCACTTGCAAACCCCGAAAAGCACGAAAACCTAGTTGTTAGGGTTGGCGGCTTTACCGCAAGATTTATCGATTTAGACGAGGGTACACAGCGTGATATTTTAGAGCGCTGTGCATATTAAAACAATGAAACAACAAGAGCACAGCACATTAATTTTAGACATACAGCGCGGCGCCATGCACGACGGGCCCGGCATAAGGACAGCGGTTTTTCTCAAAGGCTGTCCCATCAAATGCGCATGGTGCCACAACCCTGAATCGCAAAGCTTTAAGGGTGAGCTATCTTTTAACAAAGCCAAGTGCACGGGGTGCAAAGCGTGTGACAATGTGTGCGAGCATGGCGCAATATTATTTACAGACGGCACAAGAAATGTCGACAGAAAACTGTGCAAGCTGTGCGGAAAATGCGCAGATTTATGCACACAAAAGGCGCTTAATTTTTACGGCAAAAGCCTTAGCCCTAAAGAAGTGTTTGACGTTGTTAAAAGAGACACTATTTTTTACGAGAGCTCAAACGGCGGTGTTACAATAAGCGGCGGCGAGCCGCTTGCTCACAAAGATTACAGCACCCGGCTTTTAAAGCTTTGCAAAGCGGCCGACATACACACATGCATAGAGACCAGCGGTTTTACTAATCTTGCGGACATTGAGGAGCTTTTACAGTATACCGATTTAATTTTGCTAGACTACAAGGTAAAAAAAGAGGACGCCCTGCAATACCTCGGTGTTGAAAACAGCCAAAACGCGCCTATGCCCTTTTTAAACGCATGCAAGGCTCTAGAGAAAAAAGTAATACTTCGATGTCCTATAATCCCAGGTGTAAATAACAACAGCGCACATTTTGACAGCATTATTAATCTATTAAACAGTTACGATAACATCATACATGCAGAGCTGCTGCCATACCATGACTTTGGTGTTGCTAAGGCAAACAACATCGGTAAGACGGCATGTAAATTTACAGCACCAACACAAGAGGATATGCAAAAATATGTAGCGCATTTTAAAAACAATAATTGCGAGCGTGTTTTTTGCTCTATAACTTAAGCGGGCAAATTTACAGGGCACGCACAAATTTATATTGTTTAAGTTAACTCTATAATTCTCGTTATAAAGCAGTTTTTTTAGTTGCGACAAACTGCTTTTTTTGGTATTATTATAGTTACTTGCAAGCGATATTTAAAAATTAATTTAAAGAGGTAATTTATGAAAAACTTACAAATTGGCACTAGCGATTTAAAAGGTAGCGCAATTGTTATTGGCTGCATGCGTTTAAAAACTTTACAGCCACAAGATATAGCCACAATTATTAGCACGTCTCTAGAGCACGATGTTAATTACTTTGACCATGCCGACATTTACGGAGCAGGGCTTTCTGAGGAGCTGTTTGCAAAAGCAGTTGACATTGCAGGCGTTACGAGGGATAAGCTGATTTTGCAATCAAAATGCGGCATACGCCCGGGCATATACGATTTTTCAAAACAGCACATTTTAAAAAGTGTTGACGGCATTTTAAAAAGGTTAAACACAGATTATTTAGACGCACTTTTACTGCACCGCCCCGACACACTAGTAGAGCCGGACGAGGTAAACGAGGCGTTTGAAACGCTATATAAAGCAGGCAAAGTGCGCAACTTTGGCGTTAGCAACCACAACCAAATGCAAATAGAACTACTTAAAACCAAGGTGGAAAGGCCGCTAATAATAAACCAAATGCAATTTGGCCCTGCACACACAGGCATGATTGACGCCGGAATAAATGTGAACACAAGGGGCGAGGGCGCAATAGACCGTGACGGCTTAATTTTAGATTACTGCCGTGTAAATAACATAACTTTACAAACCTGGTCACCTTTGCAGTACGGCATGTTTGAGGGAATTTTCTTTAACAGCGACAAGTACAAAGGTTTAAACGACACATTGCAAAGCATGGCAGACGAGAAAAACACAACAAAAACAGCACTTGTGACAGCGTGGATTTTGCGCCACCCTGCAAACATGCAAGTTATTACAGGCTCTACTAAGCCAGAGCGCATTTTAGAGATGATAAGCGGTGCTGACGTTGAAGTGACAAGGGATGAATGGTATGAAATATATCGCTCTGCAGGCAATATTATGCCCTAGTTTGTAAAGCACAGCAAAATATTAATAAATTTATGGAGCATAAAAAATGGTAAAGATATTAATGCTTTCAAAGTGGCATGTCCATGCAGAATACTACGGCAAACTTTTAGGCGACACAGCTAACGCAAAAATTACATGCGTATGGGACGACGATATCCGGCGCGGTGAGGAATGGGCAAGGGAGTTAAATGTTGATTTTGAGCCCGACCTTGACAAAGCGCTCGGTAGAGGCGATGTCGATGCAGTTTTTGTAAATGGCAAGACAACGCAGCACAAAGAGTTAATAGTTAAAGCCGCAAACGCAAAAAAACATGTTTACACAGAAAAAGTACTTGCGCCAACGCTTGACGAGTGCAGAGAAATTGCACACGCCGTAAAGGAAAACGGCATAAATTTAGGCATAGAGCTTCGCAAATTGACTACGCCTTTTATACAGTACTGCAAAAATATTATAGACGAGGGCAAGCTTGGCAAGGTGCACTTTTTGCGCATAAGACTAAGCCACGACCGCTCGCTAAAACAAAACTTGCCAAGCTACTGGTACGACAAAACCCAAACCGGCGGCGGCGCAATTATAGACTTAGTATGCCACTCGGCCTATACTGCACTGCACCTTTTAGGCAAGCCCGTAAAGGTAACGGCGCTAAGCAATAATATTGCATCGCCCGGCGGTGTTGAGGACAACTCCGTAGTGCTTGTTGAGTTTGAGAGCAAGGCAATTGCCGTTTTGGAGTCAACCTTTATATCTTTGCACCAAAAGGAGATGTTCGAACTGCTTGGCACCGAGGGCTCAATAGTTAAAACATCTGATGAGGCAAGGCTGTTTTTAAACGACAAAGACAAGGCGGGCACACTGAGCGGCAAGCCGGTAAAACCGTTTACATCCAGCATTAACACAAAAGAGTACACCGAGTTTGTTTTACAAGAGTGCGACATGCCTAAGGCTCTGCCGGAGGGCGTTATAATTTGGATAAACAGCATTTTAAATAACGAGAGCACCCCATTTGATTTAAGCGCCGGCATTGCGCTTACAGAGCTTATCGAAAGTGCATATACGTCGAGCGACACAGGCACAACTGTAAGTTTTAGCTGATTTTAATGTTTACTTACAATAAAATTTGGAGGCAAAAATGGATTACAAACAAAAATACGAGCAATGGCTTAACAGGGCAAATTTAGACGGCGAACTTTTGGCAGAGCTAACTGCTATCAACGGCAACGAAACGGCCATTGAAGATGCATTTTACAAAGATTTATCTTTTGGCACAGGCGGATTGCGCGGTGTGATTGGCGCCGGCACAAACAAGATGAACATATACACCGTGGCAAAGGCAAGCATGGGCCTTGCAAGGTATTTATTAGAGAGCTTTGAAAACCCAAGCTGCGCTGTGGCATATGACAGCCGCAACAAAAGCGATATATTTGCCGAGATAAGCGCCGCAACCTTAGCCGGCATGGGCGTTGATGTTTATATTTACAAAGAGCTGATGCCCACACCCATGCTGTCTTACGCCGTGCGCAAATTGCGCTGCGATGGCGGCATTGTTATAACCGCCAGCCACAACCCTGCAAAATATAACGGCTACAAAGTATACGGCAACGACGGCTGCCAAATTACGCTAGAGGCTGCGCAAAAAATTTCAGGTTACATCAAAAAAGAGGGCGATTTTTCAGACGAAGAGTTCGATTTTTCCAGCCTGATGTCCTGCGGCAAAATTAAGTATATCGACGACGCCGTTATCGAGGACTATTACAGCGATGTGATGTCGCTAAGCGTGCAAAAACCACAGGTGCCGCTTAATATTGTATACAGCCCTTTAAACGGCGCAGGCAATAAGCCCGTGCGCGCAATTTTGCAAAAACTTGGCAATATTAATGTAGAAATTGTAAAAGAGCAAGAAAATCCTAACGGAGATTTTACAACTTGCCCTTACCCAAACCCCGAGATACAAGAGGCCATGCAGCTTGCCTCAGATTGCGCAAGTGCAAGCGGTGCAGATTTATTTTTAGCAACAGACCCCGACTGCGACCGCGTTGGAATAGGCCTTATTGCAGACGGCGAAGTAAAACTTATAAGCGGCAATGAGACGGGCATTTTGCTGTTGCAATACCTGTGCGAGCAACGCACAAACAACGGCACCATGCCAAAAAAACCTGTTGCTGTAAAAACTATAGTAACAACACAAATGGCATACGCCCTTGCAAAAAAATATAATTTAGAGCTTAAAAATGTACTTACTGGCTTTAAATTTATCGGCGAGCAGATAGCCCTACTTGAGCAAAACAACGAGACTGAGCGCTTTATCTTCGGCTTTGAAGAGAGCTATGGATATCTTTCGGGCAGCTTCGTGCGCGATAAAGATGCAGTTATTGCATCTATGCTTATATGCGAGATGGCGGCGTATTACAAGGCGCAGGGCCTAAATCTTTTAGAAGTGCTTGCAAAGGCGTATAGCGACTACGGATATTATAAGCAAGACCTTTTAACCTTTGAGTTTGATGGCGCAAAAGGCATGGATAAAATGAACGAGATAATTGACGGCGTGAGGCTGCTAAAAGGTAAAACTTTTGCCGACAAAGACATTGTAGAAATGATAGACTACGAAAACGACGAGACAGGCTTGCCAAAGAGCAATGTTTTAAGTTTAACTCTGTCGGATGAGTGCTTTGTCATAATCCGCCCGTCGGGCACAGAGCCAAAGCTAAAATTATACGTAACTGCCGTTGGCCAAAACTCAGCCACCGCAGACGGCAAACTCCAACTGCTTTGCAAAAAATGCGGCGACTACATAAAAGCAAACTAAAAATAGTTAAAGCTTTATTATGTACTCATACAGCATTTGAATTATAACAATTAAATAGAGCGGCTTAAACCTTAAAGTACTGTTACACAAAAACGGTAGTGCTACTTATTTTACAAAAATTGTAAGTAAGAAACACTACCGTTTATTTATTAATGTTTTATAATGCAAGCATTTTTGCCCAAAACAGCATTTATAAAGGCTATAAAATTTGCGTGTACTTCGGCCTTTATTTTTGCCGCCGCTACCCATATTAAGTGCGCTTTAAATCTCAAAAAAGTTAAAGAACGGCGGCTTGCTGCATTAGCCTGTCCTGCCCCAATTAAAGCAGAGCCAAAATAGCCTTTTCAACTTCTTTCATGTCGTCAATCGGCTCAAACCTTGCCACTACGTTGCCGCTTTTATCTACCAAAAATTTTGTAAAATTCCACTTTATATCAGATTTGTCCGCATAATCGGGGTCGGCCTTATACATCATGTCCGAGAGCACTTTGCACAGCGGGTGCTCTTTGTTGTTAAAGCCCTCAAAGCCCTTTTGCTCTTTTAAATATTTAAACAGCTCGTCCTGCTCGTCTCCGTTAACTGTCGTTTTAGCATATAGTTTATACGGTGTATCGTAATTAAGTGTGCAAAACGACGCTATTTCCTCGTCGCTGCCTTTTGCCTGCTCACCAAACTGGTTGCAAGGAAAATCTAATATCTCTAAACCATTTTTGTTATATTTATTGTAGAGCATTTTTAAATCTTCATAATGCGGCGTAAACCCGCAGTGAGTAGCTGAATTGACAATAAGCATTACTTTACCCTTGTAATCAGATAGCTGCTGGGTAGAGCTATCACTTTTCTTTACGCTTATACTATAGATGTCCATAATAAAACTCCTTTATAACAAAAGTGTGATGTCGTATAAATAGAGTATAGCACATCTTAATATATCGCACAATATCATTTTATTTTATTGCGGTCGGCACATTTAACAAAAAGAGAAGCATTAAATTTTACACTATTACTGCTGTAGGCTTAAAATATTAATAACTAGCTCCTCGCTAGACTTCACCTGAACACAAAGCTCTATAACGCCGGGTAAGCGCTCAATAAAATCAATGCTTTTTTCGCCTATCATCACCCTATATTCCTTGTTTTCGGGCATTACAATTATTATAGAGGTTTTATCTTTATCCGACAAAAATTTAATTTTACAGCAAAGGGTGGCGCTGTTTGCATCAAAGTTTTTTTCAAGCATAATGCCATCATACCCAAATGTTACGGTGCCTGCCTTATAATAGCTGTCACACCACAGCAAAACAGGTGTAGAAAGCCCTGAAAAATGGTGCCAACCGGCCCCTCTTTCGGATGCCACTATAAAATGCTCGTAACAATTATACGACTCCGACACTTCCCTCTCAAATGTGTCCAGTGCCGTTTGTGCTATTTTAAACGCATAATCGGCATGGCCGTAGTCCAGCAGAGACTTATAATAAAACCATTGATGAGGCATCCAAACGGCACCGTTCCAATATCCGTCAATTTTATAATACGGTGCAGATTTATCCACGGTCGAAATGCCAATAGGCGTAAAGTGGCGTGTTTCATCCATTAAATTTCTGACAATAATGTCGGTTTGCTCTCTTGTCAAAATCCCCGAAATCATTGGCGACATACCGTCTAAGCCTCGGTTAAAATTCTCTCCAGAGCTGTGGCGTAAAATTTTAGTTGGGTTAAGATTTTCATCGTGGCACAAATAGCCAAAATAACCCGATTTTTCATCCCATGTATGGGTTTGAATAGCCTCGCTAAACCTATTAATGTCTTCGGTGTACTCGGCAATATCTCCGGCAAACTGCGAGAACAGCTGTGCCGTTTGAATTAATATTTTAGCACAGCGGATGGCATGTGCAGTGTTTAAAACCGGGCTGATATATTTTTCGTTATTATTAAAATGCACATCGACTTGAGGCGGATAATCGTCCCAGCCACCCGAATTATAAAAGTAAGACCAAGTTACAAGCATGTTCGATTTTAGCCTTGCCGTGTCGGAGCTGCCGAGTTTACCTGCCAAAAACAAGTAGTACTGCCTAAGGCGTGGATAGCAATATAGCGCCAATTTTTTTGAAGCAGTGCGATTAAAAAGCTCTTGAAACAAGTAAAACTGTACGGGTATTGGTGTTCCATGATGAATAAATGCATTTTCTTCGTCGCCCGGCTTTGTAATATATGCATTAAGGCAGTCTATGGCTCTATCAATATCACAACTGGCAAGCCCCAGGCCTGTAAAGCCGGAATCCCAGGTGTAAAGGCTGTCCCACCAAGTGCCGGGGGTATTGTGCTTTATGTAAGACCTTTTTGTATAAATAGGGTAAACAACATTTGAAAAAGTAGTTGCCATCATTATATTTTGAGAAAAAGCGTATTTTTGTCCGTTTAAAGACAAATGATTTTCAACGGCTGTTCTGCCTTTCTTTTCGTCGCTTTCTCGCATCACTTTTCTGTCTTTTAAAATATTGCAAAGCTTTTCTTCTACTTCTGCCTTTGTTTTGCCCATACAAACAGCACCGTAAATGTCTGTAAAGCTTTTTGGCTCTATGGGAATAGGCCTCATAAAAACATTGCTATACGCTATACCGTCATTATTATATAGCACTTTGTTCACATGGTCGTGCGCCATTATTTTAATGTACGTGTCTAATTCATCAGAGATAAAATAGCGTATATCATAATCGCTAACATCCCAACAGATGCCATAATAGTAATCGGTATCACGATATTTTAGCACAAGGGTGTTTTTCTCTAGCGGCAGCTTATCGGCACTTGTTATTTGCAAATTAAGCTTGCTGTCTTTTTCGTAGTCTATGGCATACTCGCTCAAATTTTCCCAGCTTTTAGGCAAGTGCGCCGGCGCAAGCTCCTTAATTTTAATGCCGCTTAAATCGTCAAATTCCGATATGATAATCGAGTCGATTATCGCCTGTCCACCGCTTGCGCACACTGCAAATTTGTCGCTAGAGTTTAAAGTTATTTCAGACGAAACTGTGGTTATCGCATCGCCTGCAGATAAAATAAGCACGGCGTTTATTGCTCCAAAAAAGCTTAACTGTACATTTTCTTTTGATGTATTTATATATCTTACCGTAACGGCAGGGTTTTTAAAAACTTTACCCTTGGCCCCGCCGTCTTTTAGGCTGTAGTGTAATACATCGCCGTCAAATTCTCCAACACATACACCCGAGCCGCGGTAAAACCCCTCTTTTCTCACTTCGCCCCTTCTAAGCCCGTCCACTACAAGCGAATCCGTTGGGCGCACTGTTTTGTGCTCAAAGCTGTCAAAGTCTATAGCATATATAAGCCTTGATTTATCGGGCAAATTATACTCTATCGGGTACAAAAATTTTTCGTCATACTTTGCATTTATAGAGGGGTAATGCAGTGAAGCCATATAGTGCAGTGCAAGGTTTTGTGTATCGTTTGTGTTGTTAACACATTTTGCACGTATGACATAGCTGTTTTCTTCAAGCTTTGAGTATGATATGTCCGTGTACAGCTCATCTTTCCATTCAAGCTCATGCCTTGTGCAAAAATAAGACAAATCTGCATTTGCCTGCCAAATATGATAATTGCCCTCAGCCATGCAGTTTGGCAAATCCACTCTTCTTCTATACATAGCCGGGAACACAGATAAATCAAACCTTATGCCGAGCTCGCTATTCGCAACATGCGATATACCGGCATATTTTTTTGAGTAGGGTCCCCAATCGGGCAGTTGTAGGTCGTGAGAATTTTCTAATATTTTCATACTTGTTACCCTCTTTTTTATTTTTGTATAAGTTTTACCTTGCGCTTTGCAAAAAGCTCCCATTGCAGTATAGCAAGGGGAGCTTTTATTGTAATATATAACTAAGCCGCAGTACAAAGCCTTGTATTTTGCTATGACTCTTATCGCTTTAAAAGGCTATTCTTTGTGTTTGCCCTTTTGTTATTTGCCCTGTACGCTTTTTTAAAACAATATAATGCCAGCAGTTTATATAGCTGCCTGTAAGCAAAAGCACTTTTCTATACAAACATATTATATCAAAAATAAACCGTAAAGAAAATAGAATTATTTGTCTTTGCCAATTTTAATTTCAGGCATCAACTCGGCCGAAACAATAGCCAGCATCTCCTCTAATTTTGCGCTCTCTTCGGGCTCAAACCTATCAGAAATCCTGTTCATAACTTCGCTTAAATAGCTATAGCTCAAGTTATAATACTCAAAGTATTTTTCAGTTGGCTCAATATGAAATTCACGTCTATCAGATTCGGACTGCACTTTTTTTAAGTAGCCTTTTTGTATAAGGTTATTCACTTTATACGCGGCATTTGGCGATGATATTTCAATAAACTTTGCAAATTCATTTACCGTAGGGGCGCCCATTGCATTTATTATCTCCATACAAAAAGTTTCAACTGTTGTAAGTGAAGCTTCTCTATCGCTAATCCTTGAAAAAACCTGTTTGTAAAAATGCAATTTAAACTTTAAATACACATCCGAAAAAACTTCTTGTAACATATTTACCACGCTTTCTATCTATTGTTCAACCGCAAATGTAAGCTCTGCCGTTGCTGCAATTTGGCCATCAACGGTAGCAACCGCTTCCCCAAACCCAACAGGGCCACGGCGCTTTGTCAATTTACACGTCAATTCAAGCACATCACCGGGCACAACTTGGCGTTTAAACCTAGCTTTTTTAATGCCCCCAAATAGTGCAATTTTGCCTTTGTTTTCCTCTTCGCTCAAAATGGCAATAGCGCCCGTTTGCGCAAGTGCTTCTATTATTAAAACACCCGGCATAACCGCTTTTTGTGGAAAATGCCCATTAAAAAACTCCTCGTTGGCAGTTACGCATTTAATTGCGGTTGCCGTCTCTCCCGGCACAACCTCGGTAACCTTATCTATCAATAAAAAAGGGTATCTGTGCGGCAAAATTTCTTTAATTTGTTCAATGTTCAGCTCCATTTTATTCCTCCCATTTTTTATATACTAAACTTGCGTTGTGCCCGCCAAATCCTAAAGAATTCTTCATAGCATAAGTTATATCGGCGTTGCGTCCAACGTTTGGCACAATATCTAAATCACACTCTGGGTCTTTAGTAGTATAGTTAATTGTTGCAGGCAAATAGCTGTTTTTTAGCGCAAGTACAGTGATAATGCTCTCAACAGCGCCGGATGCGCCTAGCAAATGGCCCGTCATCGCTTTTGTGGAGCTCATCGCTAAATTATACGCATTATCACCAAAAGCAAGTTTAACCGAATTTGTTTCACCGGCATCGTTTAGCGGTGTTGAGGTGCCATGGGCGTTAATATATCCAACTTGATGTGGCTCTACATTGCCATCTTGCATGGCAAATTCCATAGCCCTTGCCGCGCCGGAGCCGTCCGGCGTAGGGGCGGTAATGTGGTATGCATCACAGCTTACGCCGTAGCCCACAATCTCGCCGTAAATAATTGCGCCGCGCGCCTTGGCACGCTCGTATTCCTCTAAAATAAAGGCACCTGCGCCCTCGCCCATTACAAATCCGCTGCGGTTTGCATCAAACGGTGTAGACGCCGCATTTTTGTCGTTAGAATCGCTTAGCGCTTTTAGCGAGGTAAATCCGCCAACACCCAGCGGAGTAATACTTGCCTCGGTACCGCCGCAAAGCATTACATCGGCATAACCGTCACGCACATAGCGCATTGCGTCTCCAATGGCATTTGTGGCCGAGGCGCAAGCGGTGACAGGGCAGCTGCACATGCCTTTAAAACCAACGGCTATAGCAGCGTTGCCCGCAGGCATATTTACAATGCTCATCGGTATAAAAAATGGCGATACACGATCGTACCCTTTTTCATTGCCTTTTAGGCATTCGTTTTGAATTGATTGCAAACCACCAATGCCTGACGCCATTAAAACACCCAAGCGGTAAGGGTCTTCTTTTTCGACGTCTATTCCGCTCATTGCAACGGCCTGCTTAGAAGCGGCTACTGCAAATTGAGAGCTGCGGTCAAGGCGGCGCACCTCTTTTTTATCAATATAATCCTCGGGCGAAAAACCTTTAACCTCGCCTGCAATTTTAACCCTTTGTTCGGTTGCATCATAAAGTGTAATATTATCAATACCGCATTTGCCGGCGGTTACAGCAGACCAAAGTTCATCAACTGTATTGCCTATTGGGGTTATTGCCCCCATGCCGGTAATAACTACTCTGCGTTTATTCATTATATAACTCCTCCTCACTTATACGGCCATGCCGCCATCAACATATAAAACTTGCCCTGTTATGTAGCCTGCGGCGTCGCTTGCAAAAACGCAGCGGCGTTGGCTACATCTTCGGGTTTACCCATTGCTCCAACTGGTATCTCGGCCAAAATTTTATCTTTAACAGCATCCGCTAAAACAGCTGTCATTTCGGTTTCAATAAAGCCCGGCGCAATTAAATTTGCGGTTACACCCTTTGTTGCAAATTCTTTAGCTATTGATTTTGTAAACCCAACAAGTCCGGCTTTACTTGCGGCATAGTTTGCTTGGCCTATATTGCCCCTACCGCCAACTACGCTGCCCATATTTATTATGCGTCCATGTTTTTGCCTTAACATTGGGCGAGATGCGAATTTTGTGCATAAAAAAGCGCCTTTTAAATTTGTGTCAATAACAGCGTCAAAATCATCCTCGCTCATAC
>CAYJBO010000006.1:36103-57041 GCA_964368295.1 uncultured Bacteroides sp. | reverse complement strand
CTCGTTACCTCATCATTACGAGTGATGCGCTCTACCAAGTGAGCTAATCCAGCATATAAGCGGATAAAATGTAAAAAATAGTAAACTGCAAAATGTGTTTAATTAAAAATGCGTGCACTGCTTTGCGTGTAAAATCGCTATGTATAACATTAAACATTATATTGGTTTTTTATGTGTTAGTCAAGTCTTTTTAAAAAGCAATATTTAAATGGGCTGCAAGGCTTATTTTGCGCGGCTAGATGTGTATAAATTGCTTACCGCTGCATTAATATAAAATCAAACGGCCTAACACTGCCGTGGACATCGTACGGGTGCTTTTAATCCGCATACAGTTTTTGTGCAGTTTTAAGCGCGATAAAAATTTATGTATCATAAAATAAAAATATTAAAAATAGGTTTATTTTGCAATAAAAACAAAGTATAATAGTGTATAAGTATAAAAATTAACTTTTTATAAGGGGTAACGTATGGGCAAGCACGATAAAATTTTAGAGGGAAAAACAAAAATACACTTTGTGGGCATAGGCGGCAGCGGCATGTTTCCGCTTGTGCAAATATTGCACAAGGTTGGATATGACATAACAGGCTCTGACGTAAACGAGGGCGACATAATTGATAAAGAGCGCAAGATGGGCATAGATGTTAAAATTGGCCACAGCGCAGAAAATGTTAAAGACGCGCAATTAGTTGTGTACTCTGCGGCAATTTCAAAGGATAACCCTGAGATAGCGCACGCAAAAAGGCAGAATATTCAAACTGTAGAGCGCAGTATTTTGCTTGCGTGTGTAACAAACACATACTCAAAGCCCGTTTGTATATCGGGCACACACGGCAAAACAACAACAACCGCAATGACAACGCAGGTGCTTGTTATGGCGGATAAGGACCCTGCGGCGGTAATAGGCGGCAGACTGCCGCTTATAGATGCTTATGGGCTTTTTGGCAGCAGCGAAGAAATAATTGTAGAGGCGTGTGAGTACAACAACACATTTTTGCAAATGGTGCCGTATAACAGCGTAATTTTAAACATAGATGAAGACCATATGGAGTTTTTTAAGACGATGGAAAATGTCAAAAACTCGTTTAAAAAATTCGCTAAAGCATCGCAAAATGTTTTAATAGCTAACTTTGACGACGCCAATACAGTAGAGGTTGCCAAGATGGCAAAGAAAAAAACAGTCTCCTTTGGCAGGCATAGCGATGCCGACTACAAGGCTGTAAATGTCTGTGAGCACAGGCCGTCTTTTTACGCATATGACGTGAGCGCAAACGGTGTTATTCAAGAGCATATTGCGCTTAACATACCGGGCGAGCACAACGTGTTAAACTCGATGGCGGCATACACTGCGGCAACGCTGTGCGGCTGTACGCCTAAGCAGTGCAAAGCGGGCATAGAGGCATTTAAAGGTGCGGGCCGCCGCTTTGAAATATTGGGCGAGGTAAACGGCGTTACAATAGTAGACGACTATGCTCACCACCCGGCTGAGCTTGTTGTAACGCTTAAAGCCGCAAAAAAAATGGATTATAAAAACGTTTGGGCAGTGCATCAGCCGTTTACTTACACGCGCACACAGCATTTGCTTTGCGAGTTTGCCGATGCGCTAAAAATAGCCGACAAGGTTGTAATGACGCAGATAATGGGCGGACGAGAGAGCGGCGAGGATTACGCTATACGCACTGTGGATTTAGCGGATAAAATACCGGGCAGTGTTTGGTACGAGACTTTTGACGAGGTTATAGACCACGTTATGAAAAACGCCACCGAGGGCGACCTCGTAATAACACTTGGCTGTGGCGATATTTACAAAGCGGCTAAAAAAATGATGATATGGGGCAACTAGGCTTGAAAAACTTCGATAAAATAATAATAGGCGCCGGCCTTTATGGCCTTTATGCCGCACATTTTTGCGGCATAAAAGGCGAGCGAGTGCTTGTTTTAGAGCGTGATGATGAGCCGTTTATGCGCGCGACTTATATAAATCAGGCGCGCGTGCACATGGGCTACCACTACCCAAGAAGCTACTCTACCGCTGTCAAAAGTGCCAAGTATTTTAAGCGCTTTCATGAGGATTATTCTTTTTGCGAGCGCACTGATTTTGCGCAAATTTACGCCACCAGTAAAGGCTTTAGCTGGACTAATGCGGCGGAGTTTAAGCGCTTTTGTAAATCTGTTGACATAATGTGCGACGACGTGCAGACAGAAAAATATTTTAACGATGGAACTTGTGACGGTGCGTTTTTGACGAGAGAGTACACATATGACGCACTCGTGTTAAAAGACTACTATATAAAAGAGCTTGCAAAACTAAACAATGTTACCATAGAGTGCGGCAAAGAGCCAACGAGCATTAAAAAGCAAGACAAAATGTGGCAGGTTACAACAAACAAGGGCGACGAGTACTGCACGCCTTACATGTTAAACGCCACATATGCGGGCGTAAACAACATACACGCAATGGTTGGTTATGAGCCGTTTAAAATTAAGTACGAGCTGTGCGAAATTATACTATGTACGGTTGGCGACAAGCTTAAAGACGTTGGAATTACGGTGATGGACGGGCCGTTTTTTTCAATAATGCCGTTTGGGCAAACAGGGCTACACAGCTTGACTGCTGTGTGCCACACACCGCACAAAACAAGCTTTGCGCCGCAGCCAACGTTTGATTGCATGGAAAACAGCAAGGGTAGGTGTAAACCCGAGAGCCTTTACAACTGCAATTTGTGCGATGCAAAGCCGCAGAGCGCCTGGCCGTGCATGAGCATGCTTGCAAAAAAATATTTAAAGAGCGAGTTTGAGTTTGAGTACCACAGCAGCCTTTTTAGCATGAAACCTATTTTGGTTAACAGCGAGGTGGACGACTCTCGTCCTACTGTTGTGCGCAAAATGTGCGATGAACCGACATTTATAAGCGTGCTTTCGGGCAAAATTAACACCGTTTATGACCTTGATGAATTTTTATAAACACGGCAATTAATAGCGTGTGAAAGGAATGTGCAAATGCAAGAAGTACAGACTACACAAAAAGACGGCAACTATGTGTCTGCGGTGGCATATGTCAATAACGACGCCGCCAACATTGCCGCATTTTTGCGAAAAATAAACAGTGCAATGGGCGCAAAGTTTAAAAATTACGAGATTGTAATGGTAAACGATGCCTCTGCCGACGACAGTGAGCAGGAGATTAAAAATGTGGTCAAGGCAACAAATGCGCCTGTCACGCTTATAACAATGAGTATTTATCAGGGCAGAGAGCTGTGCATGAATGCGGGCATAGACGCCGCAATAGGCGACTTTTTGTTTGAATTTGACACGCTCGACAGTGAGTTTGACGAAGGACTTATATCCTCTGCATACGATACGGTGCTGAGAGGCTTTGACATAGTGAGCGTTTGCCCGCTTAAAAACAGGAGCATTTTCAGCGATGCGTTTTACGTGGTGTTTAATGCGTCTACAAGGGCGCAGTATAAGCTGCACACAGACGTTTTTCGCGTGTTGTCACGCCGTGCGGTAAATAGGGTGCACGCTGTGAGCGCAACGCCTATATACCGCAAGGCGGCCTATGCGGCAAGCGGCCTTAAAATGGATACAATAAGGCACAAAAGTGTAAAACTTGGCGAAAAACGCCATGCCGATATGCGTGTCTCGCTTGCGGCAGACTCGCTGGCGCTATACACAAACTCTGCGTATAAGGCAAGCTTTATAGTGGCGGTTGCAATGCTTTTTGCAATGATGCTTGTGCTTTTTTACATTTTTGCGGTATATTTTGGCGCTAACAGGCCGGTAGAGGGCTGGACAACAATAATGCTTGTGCTGACGGGCGGTTTTTTTGGCGTTTTTGCAATACTGACAATAATATTAAAATATTTATCTTTGCTTGTAAATATAATTGTAAATCAGCAAAAATACCTTGTTGAAAGGGTTGAAAAGCTTTAGATGAAATTACCGTTTAATAAGGACGAGGCAAAAAAAAGGCAGTGTCCGGTTTGCAATTTGGCCAATAATATTAAAAATAAAGACATGAGCAAGAGTTTTTTTGTAGTTGCAATTGTTATTTTTGCGCTTTTTAAACTGCTGCTGTCCACACAGCAATTAATGTACATAACACCACAGGGCGCCCCCATTGACGACGAGCTGATGTACGATATGGCGCGCAGTTTAGTCAGTGGCAACTGGCTTGGCGAGTACAACTGGCTCACGTTGAGCAAGTATCCGCTGTTTTCCTTTTGGGTTGCATTTTTGCATTTGACGGGCATACCTTACCTGCTTGGCGGACAGCTGCTTTATACGGCCGGCTGTGTTTGCGGTATGCTTGCGCTTGCGCCAATTTTTAAAAGCTATAAGGCTAAATTGTTTTTGTTTATAGTGCTTTTATTTAACCCGTTGCAAACTGCGGCGGCGGTGCAACTGCGTGTTTATAGGGAGAATATAACAAGCGCATTGGCGCTGCTTTTATTTGTTGGCTTTGCAGGCGCCGCAATAAGGTATAAAAAAAAGTTGCGCTTTGTTTTGCCGTGGCTTATTATTGGCGGTGCGGGCCTTGCGGGTTGTTATTTAAACAGGGAAGATGGCGCGTGGTACCTAGTGTTTTGCATAGCGGCAACGCTTGTGACGTGCGTGTTTATTGCGGTGCAAAAAGATGTAAAAAATAAGGTGTTGGCCTGCGCTGTGCACGTGCTACCATACGCTGTTTTAGCGCTGTGTGTGGTTGCGCTCTCGCTAGGGAATTTGCACTATTATGACAGATTTACAGTAAGTGACTTTACAAGCGCCGAGTTTAGCGACGCGTGCGGTGCGCTTATGCGTGTGAGCATGGCAGACGAGTTTGAGCAGATTGACATGGTGCCGGTAACGCGTGATGCAATAAATATAGTGGCGCAAAATGTGCCGCAGTTTGAGGCGGTTGCAAAAGAGCTTGAAAACGAGTTTATGATGAATAATTTTGGCTCTTTAGACACGTGGCAGTACAGCGCCGGCGGCTTTTACTGGGCGCTGAGGAATGCGGTTTACAATGCCGGCTATGCAGACACAGCGCCACAGGCACAGCAGTATTATACATCTCTTGCCAAAGAGATAAATGCCCTTTGCGACAGCGGACAGTTGCCGTCGGGCGGCGGTGAGATATCCACTACATTGATGCCGTTTAAGGCGAGCTATATACCCGGTGTTTTAAAGGAGACTGCGCTGAATTTAGCGCGCATGATATCACAGGCAGAGAGCACGCCTTATTTTGAGAAAATATCCATAACACCGCCGGATTTACAGGCAGAGTACGAGACTTTTTTAAGCACGGAGTGCAACATTGCAGCACAGCCCAACACAGACAATGCCTACTATAACCCAGTGCAACAGGGTGCATATTTTATTTTTAGTGCAATTGCGGTGGTTTATGCGGTATTTTTAGCGGCCTGCTTTGTGCTTGCGGTTTTGTGGCAAGTGCTTAATATTAAGAATATAGCAGCAAGCATTAGCAAAAAAACAACGTTTGAATGTAATATTTTGTGGTGGGTGCAACTTGGCTTTTTGCTTAGTGTAATATTGCGCTGTGCAATTATAGGGTATATGTTTACAACGTCGTTTAACCCGTGGGTGGGTAGAATTGGCTATCTTTGCGGTGCACAGCCGGCGCTAATATTGTTTTGTTTTGTGGGTGCATTTTTATTTTTGCAAGACAAAAAGCTAAAAAAACAGAAAGATAATACGTAAAGTTGCTTTTTTGGAACGGAGGATAAAGTGGCAAATGTAGTTATAATAGGTGCGGGTGCGGCAGGCCTTTTTGCGGCCGGCACTGCGCTTTCACACTCGCACGCGGTTACAGTGATAGAGCATAAACCAACGCCGGGCAATAAGCTTTTGTTAACGGCAAAGGGAAGGTGCAACTTAACAAACAACTGCACGGTAGATGAGTTTTTACAAAATGTGCGTAGCAACCCGAGGTTTTTATACTCATGCTTGCATGCGTGCTCGCCGTCTTTTGTTATGCAAATGTTTGAAGAGGAGCTGAATGTGCCCCTTAAGACAGAGCGTGGACGCAGGGTGTTTCCGCAGAGCGACAGCGCACAGGACGTTTTAAACGCACTTATAAAAAGGGCAAAGGGTGCTAATTTTTTATACGATACAAAAGTAAAGGCCCTGTGTGAACAGGACGGCAAGGTTGCCGGTGTGCTGTTAAATAACGGCAGCGTTATTAATGCAGACGCCGTAATTGTGGCAACTGGCGGCGTGTCCTACGCTGTAACGGGCAGCACAGGCGACGGCTATGCCATTGCAAAATCTGTGGGGCACACGGTTGTAAAGCCGGAGCCAAGCCTTGTCTCGCTGGTAGAAAACGGCAGAACTTGTTCAAAAATGACTGGTTTGTCGTTAAAAAATATAGTGCTAACGCTGTGGGAAAACGACAAAAACATATTTGAGCAGCAAGGCGAGATGATGTTTACTCACTTTGGAGTGTCGGGGCCGCTTGTGCTTAGCGCCAGCGCACACATCAAAGATTTTAACAAGTATAAGTACAGGATAACAATCGACACAAAGCCTGCGCTATCGGCAGAAAAACTGCAAAAGCGCATAATTGAGGACTTTGTGCAAATATCAAACAGAGAGGCGTCAAACTGTCTTGCAAAGCTGTTGCCGCTGTCTATGCGCAGTGTTGTGCTCGACGTTTGGGGCATAGACATTAAAAAACGGGTAAATCAGATAACGAGGGAAGAGCGCGCCGAGCTTGGCGAGATTTTAAAGGCGTTTGAGGTTAAAATTAAGAGCAAGGGCGACTTAGAGCACGCAGTTATAACGTCCGGTGGCGTAAGCACGGCGCAAATAGACCCTAAGACTATGCAGAGCAAGCTGTGTAAAGGCCTTTACTTTGCGGGCGAGGTTATTGACGTAGATGCGTACACGGGCGGCTACAACCTTGGCATAGCGTTTGCAACCGCGCATGCGGCGGCGTCTTATATACAGTAGTGTTTGTTTGCGAATGTTTTTCGATAAAACAGCAAATTTTATATATTATTAATTACTTATTAAGGGGAGAATTTTTACTATGGTTTCTATAGCAATAGATGGGCCGTCGGGCGCAGGTAAAAGCACATTGTCACGTAAAATTGCACAAAAATTGGGATATATATATGTTGATACCGGCGCGATGTACCGCACTATAGGCCTTGCGGCACTGCGCAAAGGCGTTGATACAAAATGCATGGAGGACGTGCAGGCTATACTGCCCGATATAAAAATAGACTTGAGGTATGTAGGCGGCGAGCAAAAAATGTTTTTGAACGAAGAGGATGTGTCTGCGAGCATACGCACACAAGAGGTGTCTATGGCGGCCTCCAACGTGTCTGCACACGGCTGTGTGCGCAGCTTTTTGTTAGACGCACAAAGAGAACTTGCGCAAAACAGCAACGTGCTCATGGACGGCCGAGACATTGGCACAGTTGTACTGCCTAACGCACAGATAAAAATATTTTTGACGGCGAGCGCACACGACAGGGCCACAAGGCGATACGACGAGCTTATTGCACGCGGACAAAGCGCAGTTTTTGAGGATGTATTGCGTGAGGTTAACGAGCGTGACGAGAACGACTCTAACAGGGCTATTGCGCCTTTGAGGGCGGCAGACGACGCCATTGTTGCAGACACCACAGGCAATACGTTTGAGCAATCTTTTGAGCAGCTGCTTACTACTATTGAAGAAAAATTGCAGAAAGGCGTTTAAATTAATTATGTTTTTATTTTATGGTGTAATTGTTGTAATAGTAACAATTATTTTTTACCCCGTGTTTCGCATTAAGGTTGTTGGCAGAAATAATTTGCCAAAGGACAAGGGGTTTGTTATTACCCCAAACCACCAAACAGCGCTAGACCCCGTTTTTGTAGTAATTGCACGTTTGTGGGGCAAGCCGTTAATTATTATGGCAAAGGCAGAACTTTTTAAAAATAAACTGCTTGCGTTTTTGTTTAAAAGGGTGGGTGCAGAGCCTATCGAAAGAGGAAAAGGCGACACAGATGCGATAGAGAGCATTGTGGACAAAGTTAGAAAAGGCAGAGGCACGCTAATTTTCCCCGAGGGCACACGCTCAGGCAAAGATGAGATGGGTAGGTTTAAATCGGGCGCGTTTGTTATTGCAGCAAGCGCAAATGTGGGCATAGTGCCATGCAGAATTATATATAAAGGCGGCAAATTTAAGCCGTTTGTAAAGTGCACAGTTGTGTTTGGCGAGCCGATAGGTGTTGAGGAGTTAAATTTAGCACAGGACAAAAGCGCCACAAATTTGCGCAGATGCAAACAGCTTTTAAGGGAAAGACTTGAAAAACTGCTGCTTGAAAATAAAAAGTATACCTAGGAGAAAGCTATTGGAAATTATAAAGGCTAAAACCGCAGGCTTTTGCTTTGGCGTGGACAGGGCCGTAAAGATGACATATGACCTGCTTGAAAAAGGGCATAAAGTTGCAACTTTAGGGCCGCTTATTCACAACGCACAATGTGTGGATGACTTGAAAAAATCCGGTGCAATTGTTGTTGATAATGTATGCGATGTGCCGAGCGGCTACGATGTGGTTATACGCAGCCACGGGGTGCCAATGAGCGTGTATGATGAGATAAAAAATGCAAATTTAGACGTTTATGACGCAACTTGCCCATTTGTCACAAAAATACACGAAATTGCCACAAATGCACAAAAAGAGGGAAAAACGCTAATAATTGCCGGCGACAAAACTCATCCGGAAGTGCAAGGAATTGTCGGTCATACGACAGGTAATGTAATCGTTGTGTCGAATTCTGACGAAATAGAAACCCTTAATATGCCAAAATTGGAAAAAAATGGGGTACTTATGGTCGCTCAAACCACTTTTGAAGAAAAAAAGTGGTTACAATGTTGTTATATCGTAAAAAAACTATATACAAACGTGAAAATTTTTGATACAATATGTTATGCAACGTGGACGAGACAGCGTGAGACTGAAGAATTAAGCCGCAAATGTAACCTTATGGTAATAATTGGCGGTAGGCACTCTTCAAACACACAAAAGCTAGTATCAGTTGCCGCACGCCATACGCGTGCCGTAAACGTAGAAACAGGTGCTGAGTTAGACTATAATTGGTTTACAGGTATTAACACTGTAGGCGTTACGGCAGGAGCATCAACACCGGCGTTTGTAATTGAGGAGGTACTGAGTAATATGGTCGATTTTATACGTGAAGAAGAACTTAGTTTTGAGGAAATGCTAGAGGCGACAATGAAGCCACTATTTGCAGGGCAAATTGTGAAGGGAGTTGTCACGGCTGTGTCCCCCAGCGAGGTACAAGTCGACGTTGGTGTTAAGCAAACAGGAATAATAAGGCTTGAGGATCTGACAAACGACTCTACCGCTAGGGCGGATGACGTTGTAAGCAAAGGTGAAGAGCTAGAGCTTGTTGTTACAAGTGTCAGGGATCAAGATGGAATTGTATACTTGTCTAAAAAGAGCTTTGACGAGAACAAGGGCAAGGCTGCCGTTGCAGCTGCCGTTGAAAGCGGAGAGATTATGGACGGATATGTGTCGGAGTTTAATTCCGGCGGCGTTGTTGTTATTGTTAACAACGTGCGTGTGTTTGTGCCGCGCTCTCAAGCTACACTGCGTCATAACGAGGACTACAAACAACTTGTTAAGCAAAATGTACGCTTAAAAATAACACAGTGCGAGGGCCGTCATATTGTTGGCTCTATACGCCAAGTACTTGCCGCAGAGGCAGATACTTTGCGCGATAAGTTCTGGGAAGATGCAAGCGTGGACAAAAAATACACAGGCGTCGTAAAAAGCCTTACAAATTACGGTGCTTTTGTGGACATTGGCGGCGTAGATGGCCTGCTACATGTCAGCGAGCTTTCTTGGAACCGCATTAAACATCCGTCTGAGGTTGTAAATGCAGGCGACAACATTGAGGTTTATATCAAAGAGCTTGACGCTGAGAATAAAAAAGTGTCGCTTGGTTATAAACAGGCAGCAGACAACCCATGGGAGAAATTTAAAGCGGAGTACCCAATTGGTTCTACATTTACAGCACCGGTTGTGTCGCTTACAAAATTTGGTGCATTTGTGCGCATTCTACCGGGTGTGGACGGCCTTGTTCACATCAGCGAGATTTCACACAAACGTGTTGAAAAAGTGTCTGACGCTTTAAAAGTAGGCCAAGAGGTTGAAGTTAAGCTTACAGATGTGGACTACGAGAAACAGCGCATAAGCCTTTCGATGAAAGCATTGCTTGAGCCGGAAGAGGATGCACAAGATGAGCCCGTAGCCCAAGAAGAGAGCGCACCTGTGCAAGAGACAGCAGAAGTTAACGAGTAATTAAAGCTTTGTCTATTGCTTTGTGCTAAGTGCCAAAATTTATTTTGGCGGCGGATAAAATTTATAGCCGAGAAGATGTCTTGTTTAAAACAGTGTTTGCTGTTTGGTAGATTTCTTCTCGGCTTTTTTGTTTTTTAGTGCGCTTGGCGAGCCCCGGTGTAATAAGGGCTTGCTTTACAGTAAAGTGGTGGGATGTCTATCGGGGCAAAAGCCCTTTGTAAGGCACAAGCATTGCTGCAAAGAAAAGTAGCCGCACACGGTTTTATGTGATACGGCTTTACAGATTTTTAGTAAAGCGGAAAAGCGTATAGAATGCCCGAAAAACACATATATTTTATACAGAATAACAACTATTTTTGTTAAATTTACGTTGAAAATATGCACTTTATTTGTTATAATAGTGCTAGGTGTATTCACTCGGTGTTTTATGCGTGCAATTTATTACAGTGGGCACCTTTTTGCGGCAATTTAATGTTTTGAATATAAAATGTGTTTTTTTGAAATACTTATAATAACAGAGGTGTGTGGCTGGGCGGTGTAGCCTTGCCCGAATTATGCAAATTGGCAGTGTCTCTATCACCGCCAAAGATTTTGCAATACACCCGGTGCTATTATATATACAAAGGCCAAAGTTAGTAGTTGCAGTGTGAGGCGTTAATTTTAGCGTGCATTTTATCTGTGATTTGAGTGTTGAGGGCAAAGCCGAAAGGAAACTTATATATGTTAAAAATAGCAAGGTATGCAAAACCATACATAGCGCTGCTTATTGCAGGCATTGCTGTGGTGTTTGTCCAAGCTCTGGCCTCGCTGGAGTTGCCTAATATCATGAGCGACATTGTAAACGTGGGTATACAGATGTCGGGCATTACAGACAAGGCGCCAAGGGCAATAAGTGCCGAGGGCAGAGATTTAGCGATGCATTTTTCAACTATAGAGGGCGGCAACTTAATTGCCGACAGCTACGAAAAGCTAAGCGGGCAAGACCTTGCGAAAATGCAAGAGATATACCCCGACGCAAACGAAAATACGTTTTTTTTGAAAGCGGATTTAAGCGAGGGGCAAAATGCGCAGTTAGAGAGTGTTTTTGGTAGGGCTATGTACGCAGTGACACTTGCTTTGGGCGAGATGCAACAAGCACAAGGTGCCCCCGCTGGTGATAGCGGACAAGATAGCGACGCCGCTATGGCCTTTGACATGCAGACGATAGGCCAAGCTTTGACTATGATGCCGTATTCGTATGTTGAGCAAGCCGTTAGCACTGCGTTAAATGCCGACGATAGCCTTACGCAAAATGTGGCCGGCATGTATATTATCGGCTTTTACGATGCGCTTGGTTACGACATTGAGGCGCACCGCTCGAACTATATGTTTTCAACAGGCCTGTATATGCTTTTTATATGCTTTGTAGTTGCCGCTGCGGCAATTTCGGGCGGATATTTTATAGCCAAGTTTGGCGCAGGCGTTGCAAGGGATTTAAGGCGCGATGCTTTTGTAAAGGTGACGTCCTTTACAAGCGGAGACATGGATAAATTTAGCACGGCGAGCCTTATAACACGCACAACAAACGACGTAACACAGGTGCAACTGTTTTTAAGCATGGGCTTAAGGCTTTTGTTTTTAGCGCCGTTAACGGGCATCGGCGGCGTTGTAATGGCGCTAAATAAGTCTCTGTCTATGACGTGGATTATTGCGCTTGCCGTTTTACTGATGATGTGCTTTATAGGCGTGCTGTTTGTTGTGGCTTTGCCTAAATTTAAAAACATGCAAAACCTTGTAGATAAGCTCAACCTTGTAAGCAGGGAGAGCTTGTCGGGAATGATGGTTATACGCGCGTTCTCCACACAAGATTTTGAGGAGAAACGATTTGAAAAAGCCAACAGAACACTTGCGGACAACACTTTGTTTGTAAACAGGGCAATGGCATCAATGATGCCGATTATCATGTTTATTATGAACGGCATTATGCTGCTTGTAATTTGGGTTGGAAGCGAGCAGATATCCAACAGCACAATGCAAGTTGGCGATATGATGGCATATATGCAGTATGCAATGCAAGTTGTAATGAGCTTTTTCTTTATTAGCATGATGTTTGTTATGTTGCCGCGTGCAAGCGTTTCGGCAGAGCGTGTAAACGAGGTTATTACAACACAGAATGCCATCAAAGACCCGATAAAACCTGTGGGCGGCAATGTGCACTACACGGGAAAAATAGTGTTTGACAATGTTAGTTTTAGATATCCCGGAGCCGAGGAAAATGTGCTTGAGAACATAAGCTTTACAGCGCACCCGGGCGAGACGACGGCCTTTATAGGCAGCACGGGCAGTGGCAAAAGCACGCTCGTTAATTTAATCCCACGTTTTTATGATATATCTGCCGGCAAGGTTACAATAGACGGCGTTGACGTGCGCGATGTAATGCAGAGAGATTTGAGGGATAACATAGGCTATGTGCCGCAAAAAGGCATGCTGTTTAGCGGCGATATAAATTATAATTTGCGCTACGGTGCTAAAGATGCGCCGCAAGAGGATATAGCCAAGGCCGCAGATGTTGCACAGGCTACGGAGTTTATTGAAAAACTGGACGATAAATTTGAAACTGAGATAAGCCAGGGTGGCTCTAACGTGTCGGGCGGACAGCGTCAGCGTCTATCGATAGCCCGTGCGCTGGCGAAAAAGGCGCCTGTATATATTTTTGACGATACGTTTAGTGCGCTTGATTTTAAGACAGACGCAAAACTTAGAAAGGCGCTTAAAAGCTATACACAAAATGCAACTGTGTTAATTGTAGCACAGCGTGTTTCTACCATAATGGGTGCCGATAAAATTGTTGTGCTTGATGAGGGTAAGATAGCTGGGATAGGCACACATTTGGAACTGCTTGCAAGCTGTAATACCTACAGAGAAATTGCAGAGAGCCAACTTTCTAAGGAGGAACTTGCCTAATGTCACACGATAAAAAACAAGGCCCTCCAAAAGGTGGCCCGGGATTTGGCGGCAGAGGGCCCGGCGCACCGGGCGGCATGATGCCGGGGGAAAAGGCGAAAAACTTTAAGAGCACAATGACAAATTTAATAAAATATATAAGCAGCTACCTGCCAAAAATTATTTTTACTTTTATTTGTGCAATAGCATCTTGCGTTTTTAGTATAGTTGGCCCGTCCATACTTGGCAGGGCTACAACACTTATTTTTGAGGGCGTTACGGCAATGGCAATGGGCACGGGCGGCATCGACTTTGACGCAATTTTAGAGATATTGCTGTTTTTGCTTATAATATATGTAATTAGCGCACTGCTGTCTTACGTACAGGGTTGGATAATGGCCGGCATAGCCACTAAAATAAGCTTTAAAATGCGCAAAGACCTAAACGAAAAGATAAACCGAATGCCGCTTGCCTACTTTGACAGGGTGCCGCAGGGCGAGGTGTTAAGCCGCATTACAAACGATGTCGACACGGTGTCGCAGACACTAAACCAGAGTTTGTCGCAAATAGTTGTGGCTTTTACAACCGTTGTTGGCGTTTTAATTATGATGCTTTCTATAAGCCCTACCATGACAATAGTTGCGCTGTGTGTGTTGCCGCTTTCTTTTATGGGCATTATGATGGTGGTAAAAAGAAGTCAGCCGCTTTTTGCAAAACAGCAAGAGGCGATAGGCACGGCGAACGGACATATAGAAGAGATGTTTGGCGCACATGTAGTTGTAAAGGCGTTTAACGGCGAAGAAAAGAGCATAGAAGAATTTGAGAAGATAAACAATACGCTTTACAACACGGCGTGGAGAAGCCAGTTTTTAAGCGGCATGATGATGCCTATAATGAATTTTGTTGGCAACTTAGGTTATGTTGCGGTATGTATACTGGGCGGTTTTTTAGTGGCCGCAGGTAGCATAAGTGTAGGCGATATACAGGCGTTTATACAGTACACGCGCAGCTTTACACAGCCCTTGCAACAAATTGCAAATATAAGCAACGTGCTGCAACAAACGGCCGCCGCGGCGGAGCGTGTGTTTGAGTTTTTAAACGAGGACGAAGAGGTAAAGGACACACAGAAACCTGTGTCTATAGACGTTATAAACGGCGATGTAGAGTTTAAAAATGTCTCTTTCGGCTATGTGGCAGAAAAAACGATAATAAACAATTTTTCAACGTTTATAAAGAGCGGACAGAAGGTGGCCATCGTTGGGCCGACGGGCGCCGGCAAAACTACTATTGTAAAATTGCTAATGCGCTTTTACGATGTTAACAGTGGCTCGATTATGCTAAACGGCAACGACTTAAGAGATTTTGAGCGAAGAGACCTGCGCGACAGCTTTGGCATGGTTTTGCAAGACACGTGGCTTTATAACGGCACAATACGCGAGAACATACGCTATGGCCGCATAAGCGCAACAGACGATGAGGTGCTACAGGCCGCAAAGGCAGCGCAAGTACACCATTTTGTGCGCACGCTGGCGGACGGGTACGACACGGTTATAAACGAAGAGGCCAGCAACATTAGCCAAGGCCAGCGCCAGCTTCTAACAATAGCAAGAACCATTATCTCTAATCCTAAAATCCTCATTTTTGACGAGGCGACCTCGAGCGTTGACACAAGGACGGAGCTGTCAATTCAAAAGGCTATGGACGATTTAATGCGTGGACGCACAAGCTTTATCATAGCTCATAGGCTGTCTACAATACGCGATGCCGACGTTATACTTGTTATGAAAGACGGCGATATTCTTGAGACGGGCAGCCATGTGGAATTGCTTGAAAAAGGTGGTTTTTACAAAGTGCTGTATCAAAGCCAGTTTGCAAACAGCGATGATGACGCTGTTTAGTTTATAATATGGATTAGCCGTTTGCGCTAGAACTATGTGGGCAGGCGCAAACGGCAGACAAAAGCAAGGGGTGCAAAGGCAATTTAAAGTTTGCCGCTTGTGCTTTTGCCAGTTACAGAAAAGGAAGGGTGTATCGATGGACACGAATAAGCATGTTGACGATATTAATTACTCAATTGATTTTACAAATAGTAGGGTAATACTAAAAAACATGGACAATGATGAAAAAATTGCAGATTCAAAAATTCTTGAGTATCACAAAGAATATCACTCCATAGTTGTAAAACTACCCCTGACAGCTAAAATTGACAGCGACAGGTTTTCTGTGTTGATTTTAACCAGCACAAATGTAATACATTACCTTGGCACTCTTAGAAAGGTGTTTAACCTTGGGTATGCAGAAATAGCGCTTTATAAAGGCGAGGAAAAAGAGGAGCGAAAGGCAGTGCGCTACCCAATTAATGTGGAGGGTATTGTAGATGCGCTTGTTGTTTCGAACCAAATAGTAAAATTAAATGTACCGGTATCGGCATCACTTATAAACATTAGCTCGACAGGGGTGCTTGTAATGGCGCTGTCCGATTGTTTATACATAGGCTCTATTTTTAGGCTTTGCGTACAAATTGGAGATGTTGAGACAACATTATATTGTAACGTGGTTAGGATGTCGGAAGTTGACATTACAACTGCAGGCTACGGCTGTGTTATAGTGCCGCCCGACGTTGTTGCGCCGGGTGCGCAAAACACTGCGAATGCAGGCTGATACCGAGCCTATATAGCGCAGTAGATAATGAGTTGTAGGCATGTTTAAAGCACCGCCGGGGTATACGGCTGTGTTACATTAGAATGGTGGTTTTATTATGTATGATGCGGACTCTAACTTGTTTCCGATAGCTTTTGACTACTTATACGAAGGCATGGAAGTGAGAGATGAGATATATAACTATACGGGCAAGGTTGTACTTTTGGGCAAGGGCAATGTGCTTGATGATAAAAAGATAGAGAGACTTAAAAGGTTTAACTCGGACAAAAATAACATTTATGTTTTACCCTCTACCAGAAAGCAGTTGCTTGATAAAAAGTTTAAGAGGACAGAGATTGAGCAAAAGGCATTTGAGCAAGAGATGGGCTACACAGAGGTTTCTACGTCTGCCGAGGGATTTTTGCTTGATGTGCGCTACACGCAAAAGGTGCGCCACGACAGGGCAGATTTTATTGAGACACAGCTGCATGAGATGGTAGAAGAGATAGAATTAATAGACATGCTTAATTTAATTAATGCGCCGCGCCCCCTTGAGGAGTACACCCAGCGCCACTGCATTAATGTGGGCATTTTAAATGGGCTTATAGGCAAGTGGTTGGACTTGCCAAAGCACCAAATATCGGAGCTTATTATGGTGGGTATTTTGCACGATGTTGGCAAGACGAAAATACCGCAGGAAATTTTAGAGGCGCCGAGAAAACTTACAGACGATGAATACGAGATAGTAAAAAGGCATCCACAATACTCTCACGAGCTATTGATGCCGGGGCATCTTTTCTCCGAAAAGATTATGATGGGCGTAAGACATCATCACGAAAGGGTGGACGGCACTGGCTATCCCGATAGATTATCCGGCGATGAAATATCGAAATATGCTAAAATAACGGCAATTTCTGATGTGTATGACGCCATGGTTGCAAAGCGCAGCTATAAGCAATCTTGTAGCCCTATTGACGTGCTTACACAGTTTTCTCAAAACGAGTTTGAGGGTTTTGACGAAAAGTATTTAACGGCATTTTTGCAAAAAATGCCGGCGCAGTTTATTAACAAACAAGTGTTGCTGGAAAACGGCGACATCGGCGTGATAAAATACATAATGCCAAACGACATAGCACACCCTATTATTGTTGTAAATGGCATTGCAATGCAGACGACCGACGACAACAAATGCACGCAGGTGCTTAGCGACATTGTGGACGATGCCGCGCAGCAGCTTGGCGTGTTGCGCATACCGGACTAGTGTGTGTAAATTTAATACAGCCGGGTGCTTTGTAAATAGTTGGCAAACAAAATGCAAATAATAAATGCGGTAAATCATGAGCGAAAGTTCACGATTTACCGCATTTTATTGTGTGTACAAGACCCCCGGTTATGCCGGTGGTCAATACTTTTAGCATTATTTATAGTGTTAATCTGCGCTGTCAATTATGCCGCCGCCGGCAATTAGGTCGTCGCTATACAGCACAAGCGATTGTCCCGGTGCAATGCCGCGTTGAGTTTCGCTGAACTCAAGAGTCATAGATGTGCCATTTGCGCCATGGCCAACAACTTTGCACGTTGCGGGTTTAGCACGGCTGCGCACCTTAGCCATATATTGCTCGCCAATGGCAAAACTGCCGCCGCTTGTCTTTATAATGTCGTTTATTGTAACGGTGGTGTATATGTCCTGCTCGGCTGTTGCAAGCTGTATGTCGCCGTTTTCCATTATTTTTTTTACAAAAAGCGGCTCTTTGTACGATATATTAAGGCCTTTGCGCTGGCCAATTGTGTAGTGGATAATGCCTTTGTGCGGACCCATATCCTCGCCCGTTGGGCCTATAAATTTACCGCCCTTGCAGGCAAGGCCTCTTTTTTCTATGTACTCGGCATAGTCGATGCCTTTGATAAAGCATATCTCTTGGCTGTCGGGCGTGTCGGCACATGGAAGCCCCATCTGCGCAGCCATATCGCGAATATCGCTCTTTTCAAAATCGCCAAGGGGAAGACATAGCCTTGATAAAATGCTTTGGTCTAGCCTGTAGAGCATATAGCTTTGGTCTCGCTGCACACTGGCCGCCTTTTGCACGTAATATATAGAATCTTTTTCGTCTATACGCGCATAATGCCCTGTTGAAATAAGATGTATGCCCAGCCTGTCGGCGACGGTGGCAAGCGTTTTAAATTTGACAAGTGGGTTGCAAATAACGCAGGGGCTTGGCGTTTTGCCGCTGCAATAAGCCGAGCAAAAAGTGTTAATTACAAGCTTTTCAAACTGCTCGCTGCAGTCCTCAATAATCAAGGGGATGCCTAGCTTATCGGCCACTGCTTGCGCCTCGCTTATGGTGGCATCGTGTTCGGCAGAAAAGCGCACAAAAACGCCGTGCACAGCAAAACCTTGGTCTTGCAATATTTTTACGCACACGGCAGAGTCAACACCGCCCGAAAGCCCTACGAGGATCTTGTCTTGCTCCTCGTAGGTTCTAAAACTGTTACCTATTGAAAGTTCGTCTGTCATTGTTGTTTTCCTTAAAATATATAAAATATAGTTTTTGCGGCTAGCCGTAAATTAATGTGCATCGCATGCACAATCATGGCAGTCGTCATCAATTTTGCCAACAATCGGCTCTGGGTCTATGCCTTGTCTGCGGTAGTAATCGGCCACGGCTGTTTTAACGGCTTGCTCTGCAAGCACACTGCAGTGCACCTTTACAGCAGGCAGTCCGTCAAGTGCCTCAACAACCGCTCTGTTAGTAAGCTTTAGCGCATCTTCGATGTTTTTGCCTTTTATCATCTCGGTTGCTATGCTGGATGTTGCTATTGCGGCGCCGCACCCAAACGTTTTAAATTTAACGTCGGTTATAACGTTTTTATCTATTTTTAAATATATTTTCATCATGTCTCCGCATTTGGCATTGCCTACTTCGCCAACGCCGTCTGCGTTTTCAATCTCTCCCAAATTTTTGGGGTTAGTAAAATGATCCATTACTTTTTGGCTATACATAGTGTTTTATTTCCTTTCTTATTCTGTGCAACTGCCTAGCGCTGCACAGCGCGTAAGTTAATATATTTTTGCGGCTAAAACTGTGCCGCAGGTATAAATTGATATTAGCCTTGCCAAAGTGGGCTGCGCCTGCGAACCTCGGCAACTGTTTTGTCTAGCTCTGCGCAGAGTGTTTTGGCTTCTTCTAAAGTGTTTTGCGTGCCAAAGCTCACCCTAACACTGCAGTTTGCGTCGCCGTGCGTTTGGCCAATTGCCAAGAGCACATGGCTAGGGTCGAGATCGCCCGATGTGCAAGCGCTACCGCTGGAGGCGCAAATGCCCTTCATGTTTAAAAACAGCAGTATGCTCTCGCTCTCTGCGGCAGGAAAACTCAAATTAACATTTCCGGGAAGGCGTTTTGCGCCGTCTTTTGCACCGTTTAAAAGCGTGTTTTTAATGTTTTTTGTTGCGTAGTCTATTACATAATCCCGCAGCTCGCTCAACGCTTTGCGCTTGCCGTCAAGGTTTGCGTAAGACATTTCTAGCGCATGCGCAAGGCCGACAATGCCGGCTACGTTTTCGGTGCCGGGGCGGCGCTTTTTCTCCTGAGAGCCGCCGTGTAAAATATTTGCAACATTTACGCCTTTGCGTATATATAGCGCGCCTACACCCTTTGGCCCGTTAAACTTATGCCCGGAAAGGCTTAGCAAATCTATGTTCTCGTCCTTTACGTCTATATCAACAGCCGCTACTGCCTGTACGGCGTCTGTGTGGAAGTATACGCCGGCCTCTTTGCAAACTGCCCCAATTTGCGCTATCGGCTGTATTGTGCCAATCTCGTTGTTGGCGTACATAATGCTAACCAGTGCTGTGTCGCTGCGCAAAGCTTTTTTTACATCGTCAGCCGTCACAAATCCCTCGCCGTCAGGCGTGAGGTACGTAACCTCAAAGCCTTGCTGTTCAAGCGCTTGCATAGTGTGCAAAACGGCGTGGTGCTCAATGGCAGATGTTATCAAGTGCTTTTTGTCCTTTTTTGCCATGGCCTTTGCAACGCCCATTAGCGCCCAGTTTATCGATTCTGTGCCGCCGCTTGTAAAAAAAACCTCGGCGCTGTCGCACTTTAGGCATGTTGCAACTTTTGCCCTTGCGCTCTCTATGGCATCTTTTGCAAACGCGCCTATCTCATATATAGCACTGTTGGACGGGTTGCCGTACATATCGCAAAAATACGGCAGCATAGCGTCTAAAACAGGTTTAGCCATAGGGGTAGTTGCCGCATTGTCAAGGTATATTATCTTATCCAATATATTCACCATTCTTTGCTTTAATTATTTTAGTTTTTGTCGCCTAATATTAATATATACTATTTTAGTATTGTTTGCAATACTTGCGTGTAAATTCATGTAAAATTTACAATTAAAATGTTACTTGTAAAGTGCGGTTTGCGCCACGGCCAATGCATCGCAGCGCTCATTTTCCGGGTGGCCGGCATGGCCTTTTATCCACACATATTTAATTTTGTGCTTTTCTATAAGCTCTAAAAGTTGCTCCCATAAATCGCTGTTGAGCGCGGGTTTTTTGTCGCTTTTTACCCAACCCTTACTGCGCCAACTTTTTGCCCAGCCTTTTTCAAGCGCATCTATCACATATTTCGAGTCGCTACAAAGTGTGATGTCGCAAGGCTCTTTAAGCGCCATTAGCGCATATATAAACGCCGACATCTCCATGCGGTTGTTAGTTGTCATCTCACAGCCGCCACTAAGCTCTTTTTTTATGCCTCGGTATTCAATTATTGCGCCCCAACCGCCTGGGCCCGGGTTTTTGCTGCAAGAGCCGTCGGTGTAAATATTTATTTTTTTCATTTGTCCTCCGTGCTTAAGTGTTAGGTTGCACCTTGCAGATTTGCTTTATTAATCTGCCACCTTATATTATACGCAAAAAATGCGGTTTACACAAGCGTTTATGCAAACAAACACGTGTTAATGTGCCTAAAAGTATAGGACGCAGTGCAAAGTAAAACAAATTGCGCGAGGGCGCATACTTTTTATGTAATTTAAACAAAATTTTGCATT
>CAYJBO010000006.1:0-36093 GCA_964368295.1 uncultured Bacteroides sp. | reverse complement strand
ATTTGCCGCCACGATAGGTGCTTTGCAAAAAGCACAAGCCAAAAAACAGGCACCCGTAAAAGGTGCCTGTATAGCTGGTATAAATAATTTTGCGCCTTGATTTAGTGCGCATATTATAACTTGTTTTATGGCGGGGCTAAACACATGCCAATTTATATATCGCTTTGTGAGTTAATGTTATTGAGCCTAATTGTATAGTCTGCAATAGTTGCGGATAGCTCTGTTATTTTTTCGCTGTCCGCATCAATTTGAGCCTCTAGCTCTTCTATTTGCGCTTTCAGCTTATCGCAATCGCAGTCCGGGTCCGGGTCTGGGTCGGGATCTGGGTCGGGTGGCGTGTACTCGTAAGTTTGGTACGGTATGCCAAGCTCCGTTGCCGTTTGCGTCAGCTCTTTTGCAATTTCTTCGTTTGTAATCGCCTCTGTTATAATAAAGCCGTCTTTTACAAAGTACGCAACAGATTCGCGCTCAAGCAGATGGCAAAGCGTGTTTATGTCGCCCTGGCTGGCATAGCCTATTATGTAAGCCGTAGGCTCGTACGGGGTGCTGCTAAATCCGTTAAGGCCGGCGGCTTTTATTATAGGCGTAAAATCTTTGTAGCTGTCGCTAAGGTCCACGCCGCCATTTATGCCGGATACAACGCCCTCGTTAGTGTACTGCAACATGTCGCAGGGGATGGTGGTGTCGTAGTCGTCTCTGTAATCGGCCTTCCAAAGTGTGTAGAGCTCGCCTAAATATTGAGTGTCGAACTTAGTTAGCAGCCATGCGGTGTAGCTGTAGTAGCCAACATAGTAGCCGGCAGCCTCCAGTGTAGAGCAAAATTTTTCAACTATCTGCGTAAGCAGCTCTTTGCTTAAAGAACTTTGCCGCTCGCTGTTTTCAACATCGTAGTAAATTGGCAGCTCAAACTGTAGGCCCTTCAATAGCCCTATACAAAAATGTGCCTCGGCCTCGGCCCTTTCAAGTGTGTCGGCGCAGGAGTAATAATATGCGCCCACAGGCACATTTTGTGCCTTAAAGCCATTGTAATGCGTGTCGAATGTATCGTCTTTTGCCATGTTGTAGCTGCCCCAATAAGTAAGGCCTATGCGCAAAATAACACCGTCTATGTCCTGTGTGGTCTGCGCGTAGTCAATGTCGGGCTGATACTTGCTAACATCTAATATTTTTGCCTGATAACTGCCGGTGCTCTCGCCGTAGGTGCCCTCGATATTGGGCAGGCCGGTATAAGCGGAAGGGTCTAGCCCTATGCTTGTGGCGGTGGCCCTTGCCTCAAAGTGCACGTGTTTTATTGGCGGATTAGCATCTGCTGCGTTGCCCGTGTTGCCCATAATTGCAAGGGCGTCGCCGCTTGTTACCCTTTGGCCTACCTGCACAAGGTTTTGCTCGTTGTGGCAAAAATATAAGTAGTTTACAGCGTCGGGCGTTGCGTTTGAGTCTAACTGTACACACACGTAATACCCCCACTCCCATGTCAAGTTGCCACTGGAGGGCAGTACAATTCGCGAAGTGATAACAGTGCCGCTTATTGCGGTGCCGTAGTAAGTTGGCATGTGTATAGTAGTGCTGTCCACGCCTACAATGTCAACACCGCCGTGCCAAATGGTGCCGTTGCCGCGCGTGTAGCCGTAGCAACTGTAATAAAAGGGTATTTGCTGGCGCCCTTTAAAAATGTCTCCCATATATAATACCTCCAATTGCGGTTAATGTGCGTTAAAACGTTAAAAATTTTTGTACGCTTAACTTTATTTAAAAAAAGGAGCTGTATTAATATATGTAAAGCGGTACAAAAGTGTGAGGGCTTTAGGTGTAAAGCAAAATTTGGGCAGTGTGTGTTAACGTATTGCACCCAAAATAGTTGCCCTGCAAAAAGTGACAAAATTTTACTAGTACACAGCTATATTATGTAATTTATGCATATTTTATAGTTGACGTTAAATATTAACAAGTAGTATAATGTAATTAGTATTGATAGTTTAATGGCATTAGTTATTAATAATTAAAATATATTGGCGGTAAATAAAATGAGACAAAGCAAAACAAAAAACAATAAGGGCTTTACCCTTGTTGAATTAATAATAGTAGTGGCAATAATAGCCGTGCTTGCGGCCGTGCTTGCGCCGCAGTATTTGCAGTATGTGGAGCGTGCAAGGCAGTCTAACGACTTGCAGACGGCAACTAATTTATTGCGCGCTGCAACTGTTGCCGTGGCAGACCCTAAGAGCAATTTGCCATCTAACGGCCTTATTGAGGTGCTTTGGGCAACGGGTACGGGCCCGCAAGAAGAGTATTATGGCGGCAAACTATATGTAAGGGCGCCGCAGCCTGCATATAGAGATTCGGTTTTGGTTAACGAGCCGTATGTAGAGGTGGACACACAGTCTTTAGACCATTTGCAGACGATGATATTAGGCATAATGGGTGTTGACACAGTTGAGGGGAACACTGCGTGGCAGGGCGCCGGCGGCGAGTTGAGAGATGCCGAATCTGCCATTGGCAACAGCACTAGCCTGTGTTTTCATATAAATACGACAACAGGACAAATAGCGTTAGCTCAGTTTAAAAATGCTAGCGGAAGCGACGGCGATGTAAACGTATGGATTGATGAGATTGGCATTGATGCAATACCTGCGCCATAAAACGCAGGAATATAAAGCAAGCTGTTTTGTTGCTAATCGTGGGGCAAGGACAAAAAAGCCGTTTGAATACATTGAAAATATTTGCGAATGAGAGGCCGCTTTTTTGAAATATTTATACTTGAGGCATTACGATTTTTGGTGGGTACACTATGGCATGGAAGATGCGCCGGAAAAGACGGTCAGCGTGTGGATTTACGACGACAATGATAGAGAATCTGATTTTTTTGAAATTGAAGTTGGCACTGTAAGTGACTTAGAGCATTTGATAGAGGACATGAAAGAGGAATTAAAAACCTGCCCGGAAGATGTGGAAATTGAAGAGTACGAAGAACTGCAAAGGCAACTTTTGCGGATTAAGAGTGGTGAAGCTTACTATTTTTTGCACAATGTGTATTTTGACACATTTAGCCCGGACCTAAAAACTTGCAACGCCTTTAGGGGCACTGGCAAATCTATAAAAAATATCGATGTGCCTATGCAAACGCCCTCTTGCATAGAAGTTTATGTAAATGAGCAAACGGTAAACAACAAAAACGCCCTTGCAGAGAGCCTTAAAAAATTGTTTTTAGAGTTTAAATTAGGCGAGACGGACTTTGAATTTATCGACGAAGTGTTGTATGAGCAGGCAAAAGAATCTTGGAGAAGTTGGGAGTGACGTGTTGAAGCATATTGAGATAGTAGACTGCCCGTACTGGTGCGATTTTGACAAGATGGAGACAGATAGGCAAGACATTGAGCTGTTTGTTTTTGTTTATAATGTGGACAAAGAAACGCTGAGAGAAGGTTTTGAGGTTTCGTTTAGCTTTTTTGCGGTAAACGATGCAGATGCTTTTTTTGAAGAAGAACGCATAGAGAAAACGGCCGAATTTTACATTTATTGCGAGGAGCTTAAAGCGGGAAAAGAGCGGTACTTTATAGCAGAAATAGAGTATGAGAGCGTCGCTTTATGCCACGAGCCGCACAGCGCGATACTCGACGGAAAAAGCGGCGGTATTAACGATATAACGCAAAAAAGTGATAGGATTAAACATATTGACGTATGCGTGCAAAACAAAAAATTGCGCGGCGATAAAATTGGCGATTTTGTGAGATGGTATTACAATGAGATTTTTGCGCAGGACGAGGAGTTTAAAGTAAAATATTTTAGAAAGCAGTTGCCAAAAAAAGATTATTACTCTCTAAGCGAAATTATGCAAAACACGACCGAGGAGCTGGACGATTAAATCTTTGCGGTTGTGGCAACAGCTTGTGCGCAGTGCGGCAGTTTTGCCGGCTGGAGGCGTGCGGTATAAATAATATTAATTGCAAAAAAGGTGTTTTGAGGGGATTATCGCTCCCGTCAAAACACCTTTTAAAATGCAGTTTATTTTTTGTGAAACAACTTGTAAAATAATAAATTAAGCTATTGCGGCAGCTTTGGTTTATAGCTTACAGCTCGCCCCTATTTGCAAGCGAGCGACCGAGCGTAACCTCGTCGGCGTATTCTAAGTTGCCGCCAACGGGCAAGCCGTATGCAAGGCGTGTTGCCTTTATGCCAAGCGGCTTTACAAGTTTTGCCACATACATGGCGGTTGCCTCGCCCTCTACAGTGGGGCTTGTCGCCATTATTATTTCTTTAACGTCTGCACCGCTTAACCTTGCGAGCAGCTCTTTTATGCAAAGGCTGTCGGGGCCTATGCCGTCCATGGGCGATATTAGCCCGTGAAGCACATGGTAAAGCCCTTTGTACTCCCTTGTGCGCTCAAAAGATGCTATGTCTTTTGGGCTTTCTACAACACAAATTGTGCTTATGTCCCTTGTGGGCGCACTGCAAATTTGGCAGGTGTCGAGCTCGGTAAAGTTTTGGCAAACTTCACAGCGGTGTATTTTAGTATGTGCCTCTTCTATTGCACGTGCAAACTCAAACGCTTTTTCCTTTTCCATGGCAAGCACTTGGTATGCAAGGCGTGTGGCACCTTTGCGCCCTATGCCGGGCAGCTTTGCAAATTGCTCAATAAGCCGCTCTAGCGGCGCCGCATTATATTTCATCGTATCCTCGCTATATTTTTATAGGCCCGGTATGTTTAATCCACCTGTTATAGACGACATCTCCTCGTCGGATTTTTCGTCTACCGTGCGCACTGCCTCGTTTACTGCGGCGGCAATTAAATCCTCAAGCATCTCTACATCTTCGGGGTCTACAATTTCGGGGTTGATTTTTATAGATGTAATCTGTCTTTTGCCTGTTATCTGTATGTCTATCATTCCGTTTGCGCCTTTAACGTCGTAAACGGCCTCTTCTAGCTCTGCTTGCTTTGCCTGCATGTTCTCTTGCATTTTTTGTGCCTGTTGCATAAGCTGGTTCATGTTTTGTTTTCCGTATCCCTGAGGTAGTCTTGCTTTCATAATAAATCTCCATTCTGTTTTATACAAATTAAATAATTTTTTTATTACATATTATCGTTATAAACTATGGGCACGCCCTGTGTTTCTAACTTTTTGATATTGTCCTCCGGGGAGGCGGTGCTCTGCGCTGATTCATCTTGCTTTTTATATGGCCCTATGGCGTACTCTTTGCCGGCAACTTTTGCAATAACCTGCCTTATAAGCGCATTAGAGTGCTTGTGCTTTCGCATGTACTCTAAAAATAAGCCGCTGCCGTCAATAAGTACCCTTTTGCCGTCAAAGTAAGCTGCGGAGTCGTACATGTTTGAGTGCAGTAGTGGGTCTAGCGTCTTCATCTGTGTCAAAACATTTTGCCAGTGCTCAAAATGGGGCAAGGCAGATGTTTTAGGCTCTTGCAAGGCCTCGGGCGCAGTGCTGTTTTGCACGTTTGTGCTTTGGTGTGTCGGTGCGATATTCTGTATATCGTCGCTGTTTTGCGTGTGCTCATCAATATAAGGCGCAGCCTCTTGCGGTGCTTTGTCGCTCTGAATAGGGCTTTCGTTTTTTTGTAAAACTTCTTGTGCGGTATAGTCTTCTGGCCCTGTGTGGTCTTCTTTAACTGTATAATCTTCTGGCGGCTCGTTTTCTGGCTCAACTATGTCGTCGGGCTCACGGCCAAACTGTGTGTCTGCGCCTTTTTCTTTTGTGCTTATGGGCGCATCTTTTTGCACCGATGTGACCTCGTGGGCTACGGTACTGTTTTGCGGCTCGGCATAAGTTTTGGGCTGTGCACTTTGCGCATTTACTGTGGGGGCACTGCTTTGAGGTGCGGCGGCATTGGTGACAGGTGCGGCATATGCTGCGCTTGCGCCTGTGCCTTGCGCATTTGGCGCGCTTTGTATAGCGGGGATTTGGGCGGTGATGGTGCTGTCAATTTTGCACATGTCAAAAATCACAAGCTCAAGCTCAATCCTGGCGTCAGAGCTGTGCGCCATGCGCTCAAGTGCACCGCAAAGCGCTTTTATATTTAAAATTGTGGTGCGGTAATCGGTGGTTTGCGCAACTTTTTTGTATCTTGCTATCTCTGCATCGCCGACACTGTTAAAAAAGCTGTCGTCCATTGCGGCGCACGCAAGCATAATGTTGCGGTAGTGCCAAATCAGCTCGTCACAAAGGCGCTTCATGTCAATAGAATTTTCACGCAGTGAGGCTATTGTTGTTATTGCCGAGGGTGCGTCGCCTTGCTGTATGGCATCACTCAGTGCAAATAGATAATCGCTGTTAGTAACGCCGGCCATGCGGCGCACGGTCTGCTCGTCTATTGTGTCGTGTGCACCTATGCATGTGTCAAGTATCGACAAGGCGTCCCTCATGGCGCCGTCTGCAAGCCGAGATATAAGCCTTGCGGCGTCTTCTTTAAGGTCGATATTTTCTGCCTTTGCAACTTGCAAAAGCCTTTTTTGTATGTCGCTTGCGCCTATGCGCAAAAAATCGTACCGTTGGCAGCGGGACAGAATAGTTGCAGGCACTTTGTGTATTTCTGTTGTGGCAAGTATAAATATTACATGGGATGGCGGCTCTTCCATTATTTTTAGCAGTGCGTTAAATGCCGCGCCGGATAGCATGTGCACCTCGTCAATTATATATACTTTATATCTGCCGGCACCGGGTGTGTATACAGTTTCCTCGCGCAAATCGCGTATGTTGTCAACGCCGTTATTTGATGCGGCATCTATCTCCACAACATCCATTATGGCGCCGCTGTCAATGCCGCTGCAAATTGAGCAAACTCCGCATGGGTTAGCGTCTACTTTATCCTCACAGTTAACCGCCTTGGCAAATATTTTTGCGCACGATGTTTTACCCGTGCCACGTGTGCCGGTAAAAATATATGCGTGTCCTACTTTGTCGTTTGCAATTTGGCTTTGTAGGGCCGTTACAATGCTATCTTGCCCAAGCACGTCTAAAAAAGTAGACGGCCGCCATTTGCGATATAGTGCACGATACATAAACCCTCCTTACAGCTACAGTTGCAAGCTAAAATAAACTTTAACATAAAAAAACAAGGCAACCGCAAACACAACCCATAAAAGACACAATTTTTAATAATTGCACCTATTATATAAGGCTAAATTGGCAGATGCCGACAAAATGCTTTGTGCGGATTAAACTGTAAAATTAAACACACATTGCACTGTGCACTTTGGTGTGCAGAGTAAAGACTTGCTGCGGCGCACAAGAAAATCCGCTTAATGCTGCTCGGTTCCCCGTCTGACATGGTTCACGGCACCTCGTCGCACAGGGCCCTTACTCTGCACACAAAAATGCACACATCACAATGGCAATTTAAAACTACTTTTGTTATTATACAACATTTTTATTTTTGTGGCAATACTTAATATGCTCTGTGTTGCTTTTTTTATTTTTTTGTGTTAAAATCTACTATATTAATAATAAACACTATGACAAAGAGAGTACGCATTTAATAAGCATACGCAAGAGAGAAACCTCGTTTGGCTGGAAGGGTTTTGTGTGCAAAGGTGCAGAAGTTCACTTTTGAGTGGCATGTGCGAAAGTTGTTTTGCAATAAAGGCGTTTGCGTTTTGCAAAAAGCCGTGTTGTAAAGCGTCCACTAGTGCGTGACGTTTACTGCGTTAAAGGTAAAAAGCGTTGATATATTGCGTTTTGTGATATATTGAAACTCGGGTGGTACCGCGGAGTTATTTACTTCGTCCCTATTTATTAGGGGCGTTTTTTTATGCAAAAACACAGCTTATAGCAATTAAGAGGAGAGACGAAAATGCAACAGATTATTGACGAGTTAAAACAAAAAGTTTACGCTGCGCTACAGGAGGTGCAAAGCGGTGAGGAGCTATCTGCTTTTTGGCAGGAGTACCTTAGCAAAAACGGCAAAATAGGCGCACTTATGAAAGAATTGCGCAATGTAGAGGCGGACCAAAGGCCGCTTGCGGGCAAATTGATAAACGAGTTTAAACAGTGTGTGCAGGCAGATTACGACGCCAAGGCACAGCAGATTAAAGACGAGGAAATTAATTTGCGCAACAAGGCAGAAGCTATAGACATAAGCATGCCGGCAAAGGTTAGAAGTGTTGGCGCACTGCACCCTATAACACTTGTAAAACAGGAGATTATAGAGGTGTTTGCGGCGATGGGCTTTAACGTGTTTGAGGGCCCGGAAATAGAGAGTGACGACTATAACTTTACAAGGCTAAATGTGCCAAAAGACCACCCTGCAAGGGATATGCAAGACACGTTTTATATAAACGAAGAGCTGATTTTGCGCACCCATACATCGCCGGGGCAAATACGCACAATGGACATGACAAAGCCGCCGATTAAGGTGCTTGTGCCGGGGCGTGTTTTCCGCAGCGACAGCGACGCAACGCACAGCCCGATGTTCCATCAGATGGAGGGGCTTGTTGTTGATAAAGACATAACACTTTGCGACCTGCAAGGCATGCTAGACAGCTTTGTAAAGGCGCTTTTTGGCACACAGACAACAACAAGGCTGCGCCCGTCGTACTTTCCTTTTACAGAGCCCAGTGTTGAGGTTGACGTGAGCTGTTTTGCATGTAAGGGCGCAGGTTGTAGCCTTTGCAAGGGCACTGGCTGGATTGAAGTATTGGGCGGCGGCGTTGTAAACAGAAAAGTGCTTAAAAACTGCGATATAGACCCGGACGTCTACTCGGGCATTGCGTTTGGAATTGGCATAGAGCGCATTGCAATGCTGAAATACGGCATTAACCACATGGGCTTGCTGTTTGAAAATGACATACGTTTTTTAAAACAGTTTGGCGAATAATAATATTAAAAAAATTGCAGTGCGCATACGCCAAAGGCGGCGCAAACGGCATAAAACTGCACCGATAAAGCGGCAGTAAAGAAAGGAATTGTCAAAGAGATGAAAGTTGCATTAAGTTGGCTTAAAGAGCTTGTAGATATAGATATAACACCGAAACAGCTTGAGGAAAAGCTTTTTTCCTGTGGGTTTGAAGTTGAGGAGCTTATAGATTTAAGCGCCGAGATAAATAGAGTAGTTGCAGGGCGCATAACAGAAATACAAAAGCAAGAGGGCACAGATAAATTACAGCTTTGCAAGATAGATTGCGGCGAGCACGGGAGCGCTGTGGAGATTACAACAGGAGCACAAAACGTATTTGAGGGTGCAACAGTGCCCGTTGCGCTAGATGGCTCGACACTGCCGGGCGGCATTACAATTAAGTCCAGAAAAATGCAGGGTGTTATGTCGCATGGCATGCTTTGCTCCGGCACAGAGCTTGGCATTAACGACGACTGGTACGAGAGTGCAGACGTCAACGGCGTAATTATACTTGGCGAGGATGTAAAACCCGGCACAGATATATGCGAGATTGTTGGGCTTAACGACTATATATTTGATATATCCGTAACCGCAAACAGGCCCGATTGCCAAAGCGTATTGGGCATTGCACGTGAGGTTGCGGCAGTACTTAATAAAAAATTAAAAATGCCCGAGATGGACTTTACAGCCACGGCAAAGGGCGATGAGAGCATTGGCGTTTGCGTGCAGGCACCCGACCTTTGCCCAAGGTACATGGCGCACTACGTTAAAAATATCCGCCCGTCAAAATCACCGTCGTGGCTGCGCAGACATCTTGCGCTGTCGGGTTTGCGCAGTATAAACAACATAGTAGACATAACAAACCACACTTTGCTTGAGATTGGCCAGCCGATGCATGCATTTGACCTTGACAAAATTAGCGGCAGAAAAATTACCGTGCGAAGGGCTGCTGAGGGCGAAAAAATCATTACGCTGGACGAGAAAGAATTTACACTAAACGCAAACCACCTAGCAATTTGTGACGAGAGCGGGCCGGTTGCGCTTGCAGGCGTTATGGGCGGCCTTGATAGCGGCATACAAGACAGCTCAAAAGAGTTGCTGTTTGAGTGTGCAACTTTTGCAAGGGACAGCGTAAGAAAAACTTCCAGAGCGCTTGGACAGAGCAGCGATTCTTCGCTTAGATACGAAAAAGGCGTTGACGAGCACACAACACAGCTGGGCCTTGCCAGGGCGCTGCACCTAATACAAAAGCTAGACTGTGGCGACATAACAGACACCAGCTTTGACTGCCGTGCAAACAGTGATAAAAAAGATAGAGTTATAAGCGTTTTGCCAAAACAGATATATGGCGTTTTAGGCATAGAAGTACCGTTAAATGAAATGATAGCGATATTAGAGCGCCTTGAGTTTGAAGTAAAACAAGACGGTGATACGTTAAATGTAACCGTGCCACCGTACCGTGAGGACGTGCACGATTACCCGGATCTTGCCGAGGAAATTATACGTGAATACGGCTACGAGCACATTAAACCCACATTTTTAAAATGCGCGGCAGTTACAAAGGGCGGTTTAAACGAGACGCAAAAATTACAGCTTAAATTAAAGCGTATGCTGTGCGGACAGGGCTTTTATGAGATGTCTTCGCTTGCTTTTTACTCTGCGGCACACCTGGATTTAATACGCCTTGCAAAGGACGACAAAAGGCGCAGTGCCGTGAGACTTTTAAACCCGATAACAGAAAATTTATCGATAATGCGCACTGTTTTAGCGCCGAGCACACTAGGCGTAATAGTGGACAATATAAAAAAAGGCAACCTAGAGGGCAGGCTTTTTGAGCTTGGCAACGTGTATATACCAAACGCAGTGCCCGTTACCGAAAGGCCGAGCGAAAACTTAACACTAAGCATAGGCGTTTTTGGCAAAGACGAAGATTTTTACACGCTTAAAGGTGTGTTGCAACAGCTTGCACTGTCTTTTGGCACAGAGTTTACATATAAAAGGGGCAGCGACAGTTATTTGCACCCGGGCATAACTGCAGAAATTTACTGCGCAGAAAAATACATAGGCGTTTTTGGCAAGCTTGCAAACGAGGTTACACAGGAGCTAGACGTGGCTAAAGACCAAAAACAGCACTGCAATATTTATATGGCAGAGCTCGACTACACTGCGTTTGAGCAATGTGTGCCCGAGGCTAAAAAGTATGTGCCCATAAGCGCTTATGACGATATTAAACGTGACCTTGCACTTGTTTGTGACGAGAGCGTAACCTGCGGCGAGATTACAGATGTTATTTTTGCGGCGGGCAAACTTGTTAAAGATGTACAGCTTTTTGACGTTTACAGGGGTGCTAATTTAGGCGAGGGCAAAAAGAGCATGGCCTTTAGTGTTGTGCTTCGCGATTTAGAAGAAATTGAAAAAGATACGGCAGAGCGTCTGTTTAAAAAAGTACTAGCAGATTTGCAGTATAAACTTGGCGTGCAAATACGCTGATATAGCAGCCGGCAATTTACACTGCGCAGTAAAAAAAGTTTTAAAAGCGGCGCACGGCACTCAGCGCTTTGCGCCGCTTTTAACGCATATATTAATTGTGCAAAGGCGTATAAATAAATGTAAGGGGGAGTGTTTGTGCATAACGAGGGCGACATTGTAAAAAATAATATTTTAGAGGTTGCGGCAAAGATAAAAAAAGCATGCGAAAAGGCAGGCAGAAGCGCAGACGAAGTTACGCTTATGGCGGTTAGCAAAACACAGCCAACCGAAAAATTACAACATGCACTCGATGTGGGCCTGACACTTTTTGGCGAGAATAGAGTGCAAGAGCTAAGAGAAAAGGCCGATTTTTTCCGGAGTGCCGGCGCAGAGTGCCATATAATAGGAACGCTGCAAAAAAACAAGGTTAAGTATCTGCCGCAAATTACCTCTTTTATCCAAAGTGTCGACAGCTTGCCCCTTGCGCAAGAGATTGAAAAACAATACGCAAAAAACAATATGACAGCGAGCGTTTTGCTGCAGGTAAATGTGGCGAACGAGGACACAAAAAGCGGTGTTTTGCCGCAATGCGTGCCGGAACTTGCAAAAAAAATATCCGAGCTTAAACACGTAAAGCTGTGCGGCCTTATGTGCATACCGCCGCCAATTACGGGCGACGGCACACAGATACGCACGTATTTTGCAAAGATGAGAGAATTATTTTTTAGCCTTAAATCGCAAGATTTGCCGGGCGCATGCATAAGTGTGCTGTCCATGGGCATGTCGGACGATTTTGAGATAGCAATAGAAGAGGGCAGTACGCTAGTGCGTGTGGGCAGCGCACTTTTTGGGCACAGATAATATTTTTGCTGCCGTAAATGTAGGTGTTTAATAATGACAAATTTAATACTGCGCATATTTGTAAGGGACCACGACAACATTAAAGATTTAAAAGTGCGCTCTAATTACGGCAAAGTTGCAGGGGTGGTGGGCATTTGCACCAATGTGTTGCTCGCCGCCTTTAAGCTCCTTGTTGGTTTTTTATCGGGCAGTGTTGCAATTACCGCAGACGGCTTTAACAATCTGTCGGACGCTTTTTCGGCAATTATTACGGTAGTTGGCTTTAAAATGGCGGCAAAGCCGGCGGATAAAGAGCACCCTTACGGCCATGCACGCATAGAGTATTTAGCGGCACTTTGCGTGGGCATTATTATATTTATGCTTGGGTTTGAGCTCGTTCAAGACAGCTTTTTTAAAATACTTAACCCGACTGATGTTACGCTGTCGCCAATAATGGTGGCCGTAATATTGCTGTCGGTATTTGTAAAGCTTTGGCTTATGTTTTTTTACAAAAAAGTTGGAGCAAAAATATCGTCAGTTACAATAGAAGCTACCGCAACAGATTGCCGCAACGACATAATAAGCACCGTGGCGGTTCTTTTAGCTGTGGTTGTCTCAAATTATACACCGCTTAACATAGATGGCTTTATGGGCCTTGTCGTAGCGCTGTTTATAATGTACAGCGGCTGCGTTGTGCTTAAAAACATAGTGGATACGCTGCTTGGCATGGCGCCGTCAAAAGAGCTTGTGGCACATATACAAAACAAAATTTTAACGTACGAAGAAGTTGTTGGTACGCACGATTTGATGGTGCACGATTATGGCCCCGGGCGCAGGTTTGGCAGTGCGCATGTGGAGATTGATGCCGCAGTAGACGCGATGAAAAGCCACAACATTATAGATAAAATTGAGCGAGATTTAGCCGAAGAGGACAACATACACTTTGTTATACATTACGACCCCGTGCTTGTGGGCGACGAGACTGTTACAGCCCTTAAAGATTTTGTGGAAAAGCGAATTAAAAATGTAATGGGCAGGCTTTCTATACATGATTTTAGGGTTGTTGCCGGGCCAAAGCACACAAATTTAATTTTTGATATTGTTGTGCCGTACGATTACACTGCGACGGACGAGCAGATTAAAAAGCAAGTTCAAAGCCTTGTAGAGGAAGAGGAGACTAAATTTTATACGGTTGTAACGGTAGACAGGGCGTTTGTGGAGTAATTTATAGTAGTAAAATAAATAAAAAGGGATAATAAAAATGATGCAATATGATGTTTCCAACAGGATGAAAAGTATGAAACCCTCGATAATAAGAGAGATTTTAAAACAGATGAGCGACCCTACACTCATTAGTTTTGCAGGCGGAAACCCCTCGCCCGAAACTTTTCCAAAAGATGAGATAATTAAGTTTTCGCATCAGCTGTTAATGGAGGAGGCAGACTCCACTTTGCAGTACTCTATAACAGAGGGGCTTTTTAGCTTGCGCACGGCTGTAAAAGGCTTTGCTAACAGGCGTAAAGATGAGCAAATTGTGAGCGAAAACGATGAGGTGCTTATAATTTCGGGCAGCCAGCAGGCGATGAATTACACTGCAAAGTGTCTTTGTAATGAGGGCGATATAGTAGCCGCAGAAGACCCTGCCTTTTTGGGCGCACAAAATGCGTTTTACTCATACGGCGCCAGCATTGCGCCTGTGCCCATGCAGAGCGACGGCGTGGATTTAAACGCCCTTGAAAGCGTTTTTGCAGCGCCTAAAAAGCCTAAATTTTTTTACTGCATACCTAACTTTCAAAACCCTACGGGCATTACTACAAGTGCCGAAAAACGCAAAAAAATATACGAGTTAGCGGTAAAATACGGCGTGCCTATACTAGAGGACGACCCATACGGAGAGCTGCGTTTTACAGGCGAGCGCATAAACAGCATAAAGAGCCTTGACAAAGAGGGCATTGTAATTTATGCCGGTAGTTTTTCAAAAATAATGTGCCCGGGCATGCGCATAGCGTACTGTGTGTGCCCAAAACAGCTAAGCGCCAATATGGTTATAGCAAAACAGGTGGACGACGTACACACAAATGTGTGGGCACAAAAAGTGTGCGAGCGCATACTTACAACGACAAATTTAGACGAGCACATCAAAAAAATTAGCGCTATATACGCAAAAAAAGCAAGCTACATGGCCGATAGCATTAAACAAAAATGCGACGATGTAACTTTTTTAATGCCGCAGGGAGGCATGTTTATATGGGCCGATTTAAAGGCGCATGTAAATGTAAGCGACTTTACAGCGCAGTGCCTTGAAAAAAAACTGGCCGTTGTGCCGGGGTTTGCGTTTTGCGCAAACGGCCAAAGTAGTGGCTGCAACAGCGTTAGGCTCAATTTTTCAACGCCTACAAACGCCCAAATTGATATGGGCACAGACATTATGGCAAATGTGCTTAAAAAGTAAATTTATTTTAAACTTTTATGTTTTTTGGCCGCATGCAGGCTTAAAAAGGTTGATGAACGCATAAAAATAGTGTATAATATTATGTACTTTTAAATGGAAATTGGGGCTTTTTAGCGCGGTGCAAAAAGTGCGGTAAATGTATTTTAAGTGGGCATTTTATCGTTGATAGGGACAATTTAAAAGATATAAATTTATAATATAAAGCAGTAAATCGTCTAGGCGGAGTGCTGTTAAAAGCTCTTGTCACGTTTAAGCAATTATAAAGCCACGCATTAATACCGTGGTAAAAAAATTGTGCAATTTGCACGTGCAAAGCGCCAGATTGGAGATTAATATGCCGGAAAAGGTAAAGATAATTTTAGATAAAAATGCAGATATATTAAGACTGCCGACAATAGCATTGCGTGGTCTTGTGGTATTCCCGGGCAACGTAATACATTTTGAGGTTGGCAGAGAAAAATCTATTGCCGCCATCGAGTGGGCTATGAACAATAACAACGCCGTTTTTCTTGTTGCACAGCGTGATATGGACGTGGACGAGCCGGCTTTTAAAGACCTTTACAACTACGGGGTAGTTGCAGAGGTTAAGCAGATATTGCGTGTGTCGGACGACCTTGTTAAAGTGCTTGTAGAGGGCAGATACCGCGCAAAACTTTTGACAATAGATGCGACAGGTCGCTTTATGTTAGCGTCTACAAAAGCGGTGCCGCTAAGGGCGATAAGAAACGCCGACACAGCAAAGGTTGAGGCGTTAATACGCAGCATCAGGGACGTTTTTGAGGAGTATTTCTCCTTGAACAGGCGCTTTCCCAAAGACGTTATGTACTCAATTTTAACACAGGAAAACCCAGCGCTTCTGTGCGATTATATCCCCGCTAACTTTTTGTTTAAATACACAGAAAAGCAGGAGATTTTAAACGAAAACAGCATAGTAGCAAGGCTTGAAAAAATACTTGATCTAATAAGAAAAGAAACTAAAATACTGCGCATTGAAAAGGACATCCAGCACAAAGTAAGCGAGCAGATGGACAAAAATCAGCGCGATTACTACCTGCGTGAGCAAATGCGTGTCATATCAGACGAGCTTGACGAGGGCGACGACGTGCGCAACGATGCACAGACTTACAAGCAGAAGATAGAGGCGCTTGAGTTGCCCGAGGAGGCAAGCGAGAAGCTGTTAAAAGAGGCCGAGCGCCTTTCAAGAATGCAGGGCAGCTCTCAAGAGGCTATTGTAATACGCACGTATTTAGACACCTGCCTAGACATGCCGTGGAATGTTTACACAAAGGATAAACTCGACATAAACAAGGCGGCGGCAATGCTTGATAAAGAGCACTATGGCATGAAAAAAGTTAAAGAGCGCATACTTGAAATTTTGGCAGTGCGCAAGCTTGCACCCGATGCAAAGGCGCAAATTATATGCCTTGTAGGGCCTCCGGGCGTTGGTAAAACATCTATAGCACACTCTGTTGCGCAGTGCCTTGGCCGCAAATATGCGCGCATGTCGCTTGGCGGCGTGCGGGACGAGGCCGAGATTAGGGGACACCGCCGCACATATATTGGCGCAATGCCGGGCAAAATTGTAAGCGCTATAATAACATCTAAGAGTAAAAACCCACTGCTTTTGTTAGACGAGGTTGATAAACTTGCCAGCGACTTTAGGGGCGACCCTGCCGCGGCACTTTTAGAGGTGCTAGACCCCGAGCAAAACAGGACGTTTAAGGACCATTACCTTGATATACCGTTTGATTTAAGCGATGTTTTATTTATTACAACAGCGAATAATACCGACACAATACCACGTCCGTTACTCGACAGGATGGACGTAATTGAGCTTAGCAGTTACACGCGCATTGAAAAGCTTAACATAGCAAAAAAACACCTTATGCCAAAGCAATTAAAAGCGACGGGGCTAAAAGGCCTTGTGAAGTTTAACACTGCGGCGCTTTATGGTATAATTGACGGCTATACGCAAGAGTCTGGCGTGCGTGGGCTAGAGCGCACAATAAACGAGGTGCTGCGAAAATGCGCTAAAAAAATAGCGTCCAAAGAAGAGGAGCAAATTTCGATTTCGGCGTCATCGCTTGAGGAGATACTTGGGCCGAAGAGGATTAAGCCGTCGTTTTGTAGCAGGGCAGACGTTATTGGCGTTGCAAACGGCCTGGCTTGGACTAGCGTCGGCGGAGAGATACTGCCTATAGAGGTGCAGTTAATACCAAAGGGCAGCGGTAAGTTAGAGCTTACAGGCTCGCTTGGCGAAGTTATGAAAGAGAGCGCACGCCTTGCCATAACCTACTGCAAAATGCACGCAGATAAATACGGCTTTGACACAGATGTGTTTAAAGAGACGGACATACACATACACGCACCGGAGGGCGCTATACCTAAGGACGGCCCGTCCGCAGGCATAACGCTAACAACGGCACTTGTGTCTTGCCTTGCAAAGCGCAAAGTAAAGGCAGACGTTGCAATGACGGGAGAAATTGCGCTATTAGGGCAAGTTTTGCCAATAGGCGGGCTAAAAGAAAAGAGCATGGCCGCCTACAGAGAGGGCATTAAAACAATTATTATACCAAAGGCAAACGTGCCGGATTTATACCATGTGGACGAACAAGTAAAAGAATCAGTAGAGTTTATACCCGTAAGCGACTTAAAAGAGGTGCTTGAAATTGCGCTTGTGGCAAAGAGAGCACAGCCGCAAAAGGGTAAGACATCAAAAGCAGTAAAATAGGAGCATTTAAATGAATTTTGCAAAGGCCGAGTTTAAATCATCGTACGGCATATCATCGCAACTGCCCGACAGCGACAGGTGTGAGATAGTGTTTTCAGGGCGCTCAAACGTTGGCAAGTCATCGCTTATTAATAAGCTTTGTAACAGAAAAAACCTTGCTAGGGTTAGCGCAACACCGGGCAAAACCGCAACAATTAACTTTTATTCAATAGACGACGCCTATTTTGTGGATTTGCCCGGCTACGGCTATGCAAAGGTCGCAAAGGGCGAGCGTCAGCGCTGGGACGAGCTTATTAACGGCTACTTTACAGCACAACGAAACAATGTTTTGCTTGTACAGCTTTTGGACTCGCGCCATGACCCATCGCGTGATGACATGCAGATGATGGACTACTTGCACCATTATAACGTGCCTTTTATAGCCGCGCTTACAAAGGCGGATAAACTTAAAAAAAGTGCGTTTTTGCCAACAGTGCAAAAGTTTGAAGAAATTTGTGCACAGTATGGCTGTAAGCGTGTTGTGCTTACAAGCGCAGGCAGTGGCATGGGCATAGAGCTGTTGCAAAAAATGTTACAGCACCATGCGGCAGGCGGCGATGTAGCGCAGGTTGAAGTTGACGAAATATAGCGGTAAACAGTTAAGTTAAAATAGTTTTGTAAATAGAGCAAGGCTTTTTTATAGCAGTAAATGCGACAAAAATCAGCATAGAGTGGGAACGGAAAGGAAGTAAAAATGGCAGACATAACATCGATTAATAAAAATGGTAATTTGGCGATAGGCGGTATGGACACGGTTGCGCTTGCGGCAAAATACGGCACACCTTTGTATGTGATGGACGAGGATGCAATACGTGCAAATTGCAGGGCGATGAAAAACTCTCTAGATGAGTATTACAACAAAAACGGGCTTGTTTTATACGCAAGCAAGGCTTTTTCTTGCCTTGAAATTTACCGCATAATGAAAGAGGAGGGACTTGGCGCAGACGTAGTGTCGGGCGGAGAGCTTTACACCGCTTTAAAGGCAGGTTTCCCCGCTGAAAAAATATACTACCACGGCAACAACAAAACTGCCGAGGAGCTTACAATGGCGCTGGAAAACGGCGTGGGCTACATAGTTGTAGACAATTTGTCTGAGCTTGAGCTGCTTAGTAACATAGCGCTTGCCAACGGCAAAAAAGCAAACATTTTATTTAGGATTAAACCGGGAATTGAAGCTCATACACATGATTTTATTAGAACGGGCCAGATAGACTCAAAATTTGGGTTTGCGCTGGAGACGGGCGAGGCTATGGAGGCCGTTAAAAAAGCGCTTGCTACGCCTGCCGTTAATGTGTGCGGTGTTCACTGCCACATAGGCTCGCAAATATTTGATATTGACCCGTTTTGCCGTGCGGCAGAAATTATGATGGGCTTTGCCTGCGAGGTGCGTGAAAATTGCGGACACGTTATGCAACAGCTTAACCTTGGCGGCGGTTTTGGCATACGCTATGTGCCAAAAGATGACCCTAAAGCGCTTGAGAGCTATATGCAAGAGGTTTCAAAAGTTGTTTATAATTTTTGCGACGAGCACGACTTCCCTGTGCCGTTTGTGTGCATAGAGCCGGGCCGCTCGCTAGTGGGCGACACAGGCATTACACTTTACACAGTGGGCGGTGTTAAAACTATACCCGGCCACCGTACCTATGTCTCAATAGACGGCGGCATGACAGACAACCCAAGGTATGCGCTATATGGCTCGTCTTATGAGGTTGTAATAGCAAATAAGGCGATGGCGCAAAAAGATTTTGTGGCTACTGTTGCCGGCCGCTGCTGCGAGAGCGGAGACCTAATACAAGAGCACGCACCTATGCAAAAGCCTGCGGTGGGCGACATAATGGCAGTGCTTTCAACAGGCGCATACAACTACTCCATGGCGTCAAATTATAACAGGGTGCCACGCCTGCCGGTTGTGTTTGTAAAAAATGGCCAGGACAGAGTGGTAATAAAACGTGAGAGCTATGAAGATTTAATTAGAAACGACGTGTAAAATGGCTTACGGACAATTTGCTGAATATTACGATATTTTAAATAGGGACGCCGATTATGGCGCCCTATTTTCTGCTGTAAAAAAGGAGCTGATGGCCTGCGGCATAACAGACGGCATAGTGGCAGACCTTGGCTGTGGCACGGGAGAGCTAACGCTTATGCTTGCAAAGCAGGGCTATGATATGATAGCCGTTGACCTCTCCACACAGATGCTGAGCATAGCCGGCGAAAAGGCGCGAAAACAGGGCGAGAGCAGTATTTTGTTTTTAAACCAAGACCTTACACAGCTGGATTTATTTGGCACTGTGCGCGCCTGCGTGTGTACTTTTGACACGTTAAACCACATAGGCCCATATGAAAATTTTAAAAGGGCAATAAGCTCTGCGGCGCTTTTTTTAGAGGCCGGGTGCCCGTTTATATTTGACGTTAATACGACATATAAACAAGAAAAAATACTGGCGGACAATGCCTTTGAGTTTGAGGAAGACGGCATTTTATGCGTGTGGGAAAACGAGTACGACAAAGACAGGCGCCGCACAAGCATATACCTGTGTGCGCAAAAGGGCGAAGAGCTGCTTTTTGAAGAGGAATTTTATGAGTACGCTTACACCGCAAAAGAGATAGAAGGTGCGTGCGAGCAGGCAGGATTGCAGATTGTAAAAATCATTGACGGGGAGACTTTTTCGGCCGTTAAAGATGATAGCTTAAGGCATTTGATAGTGGCGCTTAAAAAGTAGAGGATGAGGGCCATGCGACAAAGGCATAGATTAACATATTAAACAGATTAAAAATAGGTGAAAAAATGACAAACAATAATTGCATAAGAGGAATAAGCGAGGACGGCGGCGTTATATTTTGTGCCGTAGACACGACAGAAACTGTGCGTGAGATGGAAAAAATACACAGGACTTCTGCCGTGTGCTCTGCGGCATTGGGCAGGCTGTTAACCGCCGCAGGCATTATGGGCGCAATGGCAAAGCATGTAGACGACAGCATTACACTTAGCATAAAAGGCGGCGGCCCTTGCGGCACTGTGCTTGCAGTTGCAAACGGGCGTGGCGATGTAAAAGGCTACGTGGGAAATGGGCTTGTGGAAATTCCGCTTAGGGCAGACGGCAAACTGGATGTAGGCGGTGCTGTTGGCAAAGACGGCACACTTAGCGTTGTAAAAGATCTTGGCCTAAAAGAGCCGTATGTTGGGCAAATACCGCTTGTTAGCGGCGAAATTGGCGACGATATTACAGCGTATTATGCGCATAGCGAACAAGTGCCAACGGTTTGTGGGCTAGGCGTGCTTGTTGATGCAGACTTAACAATAAAGCGTGCCGGCGGCTTTTTGATACAGCTTTTGCCCGGCGCAACGGAAGAGGAAATTACACGGCTTGAAAAAAACATACAGGCGATGAGCAGTGTTACGGATTTGTTAGAGAGCGGTAAAACGCCCGAGGACATGATGTACATGGCGCTTGACGGCTTTAACCCAAACGTGCTAGACGAGCAGAGCGTGCGCTACCACTGCGATTGCAGCGAGGAAAGAGTTGAAAAAGTGATGATTTCTCTTGGGCGCGATGAGATAGAAAAGATGATAAGAGAAAAAAGCGATGCAGAGGCTGTTTGCCATTTTTGCGATAAAAAGTACACTTTTGACTTGACGCAGCTGTTGCAAAAATTATGAGCTCGGTTGCAAAGGGCACATAAAATAAATAGTAAAATAAAACAGGCTGTATTTTACACAATGTAAAATACAGCCTGTAATTTTATGTTTTGCTGGCGCTACTTATCTTTGTACACGTGCAGAGGCGCCGCCCATTAGGCTCTCAACCTCTTTTTTGCTAGCCATAGATGTGTCGCCTGCGGTAGTCATTGCCAATGCGCCGTGCGCCGCACCGTAATTAACCGCTATAGAAGCGTCGCCCGTCTCCATCAAGCCGTATATCAAGCCGGATGCAAAGCTGTCGCCGCCGCCAACTCTATCCATAATCTCCAGTGCTTCGTATTTTTTGGAGAAGGATATCTCGCCGTCACAGTAGCACATAGCCGCCCAGTCGTTAACAGTAGCGGTTTTAACTTCTCTCAAAGTTGTTGCAACTACTTTAAAGTTTGGGTATGCCTCAACGGCATTTTTAACCATTTGTTTGTAGCCGTCTAGGTTAAGCTCTTTTAAATTCTCGTCGTTGCCCGGCACTTCAAGGCCAAGGCAAGCTGTAAAGTCCTCTTCATTGCCAATCATAACGTCTATATATTTTGCAATTTCTTTATTAACTGCCTGTGCTTTTTCATGTCCGCCTATAGATTTCCACATAGATGGGCGGTAATTTAAATCGTAAGACACTACAGTGCCGTATTTTTTAGCGGCCTTAACCGCTGCAACAGTAACCTCGGCAGAGTTCTCGGATAGAGCGGCAAAAATGCCGCCTGTGTGCAGCCATCTTGCGCCAAGCTCGCCAAAGATGTAGTCAAAATCAAAGTCAGACGCTTTAATTTGGCTTATTGCAGTGTTGCCCCTGTCCGACACGCCAACAGCGCCCCTTACGCCGTAGCCACGCTCTGTAAAGTTAAGGCCGTTGCGCACTGTGCGGCCGATGCCGTCGTAATTTAGCCATTTAATAAATCTGGTATCCACGCCGCCTTGTAAGATGAAATCCTCGATAAGTCGTCCGATTTCGTTGTCGGCAAACGCGGTTAAAACTGCTGTGTTGTAGCCAAAGCAACGGCGTAGGCCGCGCGCTACGTTGTACTCTCCGCCGCCTTCCCATGCCTTAAAGCTTCTCGCTGTTTTAATTCTGCCCTCGCCCGGGTCAAGCCTCAACATAACCTCGCCAAGTGATATCTCGTCAAACATACAATCGCTTTTTTTTCTAAGATTTAAATCCATGTCATACTCCTTTTTATAGTGCTAAAGCGGCAAGTTTAAACAACGTTTTGTATAATTATATCAATATATACAAAACGTATAATTTATCGCCTTTTAACACGTTTTTATCGTTTATTATTGTATCATAAAAACAAATATTAAACTAGTTATTTATAATTAAAAGTATATATTTTTTTATCGATTTGTACTTTTATTTGTGTGTTTTTTTTTGAAAAATTCATGTTTTAAAGCTGCTGTGCCGAAACAACTACATCGAGCACAAATTATTATACACTTTTAACGTTTAATTGTGCCGGTTAATATGTTATAATAAAATAAAAAATTACATAAAAAATGCATATAAAATTTATGTGCAGTACAAAATATAAAGGGGTAAAAAAATAGCAATGAAAAGATGTGAATGGCCAAACCTTGAAAACTCGCAGATTTATATAGACTATCACGACAATGAGTGGGGTGTTGCAAGCCGTGATGATAAGCACCTTTTTGAGATGTTTGTGTTAGAGAGTTTTCACTGTGGCTTGTCTTGGCTTTTAATATTAAAAAAACGCGAATTTTTTAGGCAGGCTTTCGACAATTTTGACGCAGAAAAAATAGCGAGCTACGACGAGGAAAAAATAGCGAGTCTGCTTTTAGACAAGGGCATAGTGCGCAACAAGGCAAAAATACTTGCCACAATTGCAAACGCAAAGGCGTACCTTAAAGTAAAAGCGGAGTTTGGCAGCTTTAGCGATTATTTGTGGGGCTTTGTGGACAATAAACAGCAGTGCACGCCCTTTGACGGGACTGTAACTAGAAATGAGCTGTCTGACACCGTTGCAAAGGACTTAAAAAAACGTGGATTTAAATTTATGGGCACGGTGACATGCTTTTCGTATCTTGAGGCAGTTGGCATTATGAATAACCACGCATCATACTGTTTTAGACACAATGGAAATAATGCCTAGTTGCAAAAATTTTTATATACCGGCGGCCTTTTAGCCTCTATGTTTTTTAAAAGTGAGACCCGGTTACAAGCGGCTGTGCGTGGTGCTTTTATCAGCCTAAAATTGGCAATAATACCGTAGTAAAAAGTTTTAAAATATATTTTATTACCTTTTGCACAATAGTTTATATCATTTTGCATTAATTTAATACAAAAGAGAATACTTTATAATGTATGTATAATATCGGTTGATTTAATGTAAAAAAAGGTATATAATATAATTGTTAAAAAATTAACTACTTGCTTTTTGCGGGCGCTTTATATATTTGCCTGCAAGGGTAAGGTATAGGCGTGTTTTAAACAATAGCACAGGTGTAAAAATTTTTTACAGCAGTGTTTTGTTAAGAGACCGCAAAGGAGGTATAATAATGGAAATGAGTTTTAAAGAGGGCTGGAAAGGTTTTGTGCCCGGAAAATGGAGCGATGTAGGCATAGACGTAAGCGATTTTATTACGCTTAACTATACACCGTACGACGGGGATGAGTCTTTTTTACAGCCGCCAACAGAAGAAACTAAAAAGCTTTGGGAGCAAGTTACAGAGCTTAATAAATTAGAAATAGAAAAAGACGGTGTGCTTGACATGGATACCGATATTGTATCCACTGTAACGTCACATGCGCCGGGCTATTTAAACAAAGAGATTGAGACCATTGTAGGTTTTCAAACAGACAAGCCGTTTAAAAGGAGCTTTCAACCGCTGGGCGGAATACGCACGGCAGAAAACGCTTGTAAACAATACGGATACGAAGTAAAAAGCGACATACACAACATTTTTGCAAAGTACCGCAAAACACATAACGACGGCGTTTTTGACGCTTATACAGACGAGATTAAACTAGCGAGGAAATCTGCAATTATTACAGGCTTGCCCGACGCTTACGGCAGGGGAAGAATTATTGGCGACTACCGACGCGTTGCGCTATACGGCATAGACTTACTGCTTCTTGACAAAAAAGAGCAGCTTAAATCTGCACCGTACCGCATGACAGAAAACAACATACGCCTAAGGGAAGAGCTGTCGGAGCAAATACGTGCACTTAGCGAGATTAAAGAGATGGCAGCAAGCTACGGCTATGACATTTCTGCACCGGCAACAAATGCACAGCAGGCTATACAGTGGCTTTACTTTGGCTATCTTGCCGCTATTAAAGAGCAAAACGGCGCGGCAATGAGCCTTGGAAGAACATCTACATTTTTGGACATATATATTAACAGGGATATTGAAGCCGGCGTTTGCACAGAGCTTGAGGCCCAGGAGTATATAGACCACTTTGTTATGAAACTGCGCCTTGTAAAATTTGCAAGGACACACGAGTATAACATGTTGTTCTCCGGAGACCCCACCTGGGTTACTGAGTCCATTGGCGGTATGACAGTTGACGGCAGACACATGGTTACTAAGACGTCCTTTAGGTTTATGCACACGCTAGACAACTTGGGCGCCGCACCGGAGCCTAACCTAACTGTGCTTTGGTCGCCGAGACTACCGTTAAACTTTAAGCGCTATTGTGCTAAAATGTCAATTAAAACATCGTCAATTCAGTACGAAAACGACGAGCTGATGAGAGCGGTGCACGGGCACGACTACGCCATTGCCTGCTGTGTTTCGTCTATGAAAGTTGGCAAAGAGATGCAATTTTTTGGCGCTAGGGCAAACCTTGCAAAGTGCCTACTATACGCCATCAACGGCGGTATGGACGAAAAGCTTAAAATGCAAATAGGCCCACAGTACAGGCCTGTTACAAGCCAGTTCTTAGACTATGCAGACGTTATGGAAAAATACGACACTATGCTTGAGTGGCTTGCGATGGTTTATGTGAGTGCGCTTAACATAATACACTATATGCACGACAAATATTGCTACGAGCGCGTGCAGATGGCATTGCACGACAGAGAGGTAAAGCGCTACTTTGCTACAGGCATAGCAGGCCTTTCTGTAATAGCGGACTCTTTGAGTGCTATTAAGTACGCAAAAGTTGAGACAGTGCGCGACGAGGACGGACTTGTTGTTGACTATATTGTGCACGGCGATTACCCGAAATTTGGCAACAATGACGACAGGGTAGACAGAATTGCCATCGACATAGTGCGCAAGTTTATGGAGAAAATCCGCCGTCACCACACATACAGAGACAGCGTGCCTACAATGTCTATTTTGACAATAACATCAAATGTTGTCTACGGCAAAAAAACAGGTAGCACACCTGACGGAAGAAAAGGCGGTGTTCCTTTTGCACCGGGCGCAAACCCAATGCACGGAAGGGACACACACGGCGCGGCGGCCTCACTTGCATCTGTTGCAAAATTGCCGTTTGAGGATGCGCTGGATGGTATATCTGACACATTCTCGGTTGTGCCGGGCGCGCTTGGCAAAGACGACAAAGTATTTTTTGGCGACTTTGACATGGACAATTTAGTAGTGCAAATGAGCGACGATTTTGACGAGTGCACAGCGACAGCGTGCAAACAGCCAAACGAGCCAATGGACTAAATTGATAACTTAAAATTACTGTAAACGCAAATTGCTTTACATTTATATACAAAAAAGTTATAAAATTGATATGACTTACAAGAAAGGTAAAGGTGATTACTATGGGAGCACCCAGCGACAGACAAATAGACAACTTGGTTACGCTTTTGGACAGCTATGCACAAAAGGGCGGACACCATTTAAACGTAAACGTTTTTACAAAGGAGACTTTGCTTGATGCACAGGCACACCCTGAAAAATACCCACAACTTACTGTGCGTGTTTCGGGCTATGCGGTTAACTTTGTAAAGCTTACTAAAGAACAACAAGACGATATAATATCAAGGACTTTCCATGCGAAGATTGAGTTAAAATTCGACAGGGCATATAGGCCTGGCTATGGCGGGTGCTTTGCACATGCCAATTTATATTGTAATTAAGCGGTATAAATTAAGCACGCACTGCAGCGCATGTTGCAGTGCGTGTATTGTTTTTAATGCGCTAAAATTTTAGCGGTTTACTTTGTTAATGCTACACTTGCTATTTAAGGAGGGCAATTATGGGCACAACAGGATATATTCATTCTTTCGATTCGTTTGGAACTGTTGACGGGCCGGGGATACGCTTTGTTGTATTTACACAAGGTTGCCCTTTAAGGTGTAAGTACTGCCACAACCCCGACACGTGGAATACTAACACGGGCATGCAAATGACGGCGGAGCAAGTGGCGCAAAAATACGAAGAGGCAAAAGGTTTTGCGACAGGCGGCATAACCGTAACAGGCGGAGAGCCGCTTATACAGATGGAATTTATAACCGAGCTTTTCACCCTGTGCAAGCAGAGGGGCGTACACACGTGTGTGGATACGTCGGGCGTTACTTTTAATGCGCAAAAAGTGCAGCAATTTAATGCGCTTATGGCAGTGACAGACCTTGTTTTGCTTGACATTAAGCACATAGACACCGAGGAGCACAAAAGCCTTACAGGCGTAAAAAACGACGATATTTTAGCGTTTGCACAGTATCTTTCGGACATAAAAAAAGACGTGTGGATAAGGCATGTTGTAATAGAGGGCATAACGCTTAACGATGATTATTTAAAAGAGCTCGGCTCTTTTTTGTCTAAGCTTAAAAACATAAAGGCGCTGGACATAATACCGTACCACAAAATGGCCGAGGACAAGTATAAGCAGCTGGGTTTACAATATCCGCTGGCCGGCGTAAACGAGACGAGCACAGACGACACAGAGCACGCATTAAATGTAATAGTCGGCGGTATAAAGCAGGCGCTTTTACAAAAGCAAGGAAAACCGCAATAAGCTTAAAATACAGCAAAAATATTATTGTAGTAAAATAGTGCTCAATGTAGCACCTTGCATTTACTTTTATTTTGCTTTTTGATACAGTGTAATTAATAATTAAAAAATGCGCATGCCACTAGGGGTAATGCGCATTTTTTAAGCGTTATAAGCTGATTTAAATTACTAAAATTAAGTAAATTGTTGCCGTTTTGCTAGCTAAACTTGGTGTAATCCACGCTCGTGTTGCATGGGGCTGGCCGGCCAAACGGCACGCTAGGGAGTGTTGTTTTTTATGAGCATTTTAAAATACAAAGAAGCCGCCACACAATGGGTAGAGGCATTGCCGATAGGCAATGGACATATGGGCGCAATGGTATACGGTGGACAGGACGGGCTGTATGATTTGTCCGAGAACACCTGTTGGTCGGGCAAGGCGTCTGTGTACCCAAACAGCGAAAAAGCAAAGGGCGCAATGGGCAGCGCAAGGCAGCTATTATTACAGGGCGACATTGCACATGCCGAGGGCCTGCTTATGCAAGAGTGCTGTTTGCCTAAAGATAACTACGGCACACAGCTGCCAATGGGTAAATTAAATGTAAGTATTGGCGGCGCTGTAACGGCGCACGCAAGGCAGTTGTGCCTTGACACAGGCGTTGCCAAAGAGACACTTGTGGTGGATGGCAAAGAGGTTATTCGGGAGAGTTTTATCTCAAACCCTGATAAAATTATGTGCGTGCGTGTGAGCGCAAAAGGCAGTTTGCCGGTATGCAATGTATGGGTGCAAGGCTATTCAAACCCGAGCAAAACGGTGGAGGGCGAGCACAGCCTTACCGTGTACGGCAGGGCGCTTGAAAACATACACTCCGACGGGCTTACAGGCGTATTGTACAAGGTGCAAATGGAGATTATTACAGACGGTGTGCTTATGGGTGGGCGTGACACAACTTACATTAGCAACGCAACAGAGATAGTGCTCTTAATTGCTTGTCATACAAATTTTTTTGATGAGGACTATGAAGCCATAACACAGCGCACAATTGAGAGGGCGAAAAGCCGCACATATGATGAGCTTAAAAGTGCCCATATAAAAGAGCATAGCGAGCTGATGGGAAGGTTTAACTTTGATTTGCCAAAGACACAAAACAGCACACTTTACACAGACGAGAGGCTTGAAAGGTATAAAGACGACGAGAGCGACCTTGACTTAATAGCGACATTTTTTAAATTCGGGCGCTACGTGCTCATAAATTCGTCAAGAAAAGACAGCGTGCTGCCGGCCGCATTGCAGGGCGTATGGAACGACAACAGGGCGTGCCGCATGGAGTGGACGGACGACATGCACCTTGACATAAACACACAGATGAATTACTATCCGGCGCATGTTACAGGAATAGGCGAGTGCAATTTGCCGCTTTTAAAGTGGATAAAAAACATACTTATGCCAAATGGGACGCAAACGGCAAAAAACTTGTATGGCGCAGACGGCTGGGTGGCGCACACAATATCTAACGCACATGGTTTTTCTGCGCCGGGTTGGGACGTGCGCTGGGGCGTTTTTGTAACAGGCGGTGCCTGGGTTGCCCTGTCTGTGTGGGAGTACTATAAATATACGCTGGACAAAGATTTTTTAATGGAGTATTACGAGGTTTTGCTTGGCTGTGCGCAGTTTTTAAGCAGCCTATTGGTGCGCGAGCCAAAGGATGGCCTCCTTGTTATAAGCCCCTCTTACTCGCCCGAGAATTTTTATATACCAAACGGCGACACAGAGCGCTCGATGTGCGTTGGCTCTACCGTTGACACCACAATAACAAAGTGCATTTTTAATGCCGTTATAGACGCGTGCAAAGTGCTTGGCAAAGACGATGATGTAAAATTACAGCTGGCACAAAAAATGGGCGAGATGCCCGGGTATAAAATAGGAAAAGACGGCAGATTTATGGAGTGGCTTGAGGAGTATATAGAGGCGGCAGAAGACCACCGCCACACCTGCCATTTGCTGTCTATGCACCCCTTTAATATGGTGGACCCAAAGTACGAGCCACACTACAAAGCAGCCATAGAGAAATCTATTGACAGGCGGCTTGGAGAAAATGCGCAGGACATTGTGCTTGCAAACTGGGCAGGTGCGCTGTTAATAACGTATTACGCAAGGCTGTTAGAGCCCGAAAAAGCGGGCGACTTTATAAAGCCGATGATGAAATTTTTGGCGAGAAAAAATTTGATGATAACGCATGAGGGGCCGCTGACACTTAATACGGGCGGCATATATGAACTTGACGGAAACACAGGCCTTACCGCCGCAATATGTGAGATGCTGTTGCAGAGCTATACAGATGAGGTGCGCATTTTGCCGGCAGTGCCCAAAAGTTGGAGCGAGGGCAGTTTTAGCGGGCTTGTAATACCTAAGGGGCATAGAGTAGCCTGCAAATGGTGCGGCAAAACAGTACGGATAACGGTTAGCCCTACCGTAAACGACAGCCTGAAATTAGTGTATAAAGACAAAACTTTAGCTGTAAGCGTTAAAAAAGGCGAGGACTTTACGGCAGAATTTTAATGGCGATAAAAACTGCAAGCTTTGCCGCGGCAGACGCCTTGGTGTTATGTCCCGTTAAAGCGCGGGTAAGCGGCAAAGCAGTTTAATATAGTTAGCGCTTTTTGGTGTGTCAAAGGTGTTTAGGCCTATGTGTTAAAAGCCTTGCATATTATTGTATTTTTTTACATATTGTTGCAAAAAGTTGCAACAATATGTATATTTTGCTATAATAAAAGTTAGGGTTTAAATACTTGCCTCTTGTTTTTTAAAACGTTGTATATTGCTTGTAAGCAGGGTAAAAATAGCTACAATGTTGTTTGAAAAACTGCTAAGGTTATGCAAATATTGGTGTTTAGCCTCTATTTTGTCCGCATTTTTGTGGCCGCTTATAAACGGCAGAACGGAGTTTCTTATGAAAAATTTAAAGGTTAAGTATAAGCTTTTAAGCATGATGTCGGTATTGCTCATAGGCTTAATTTTTGTAGGCGTTTTATCGCTATTTTTTATGCAAAACATAAACGATGGCACAACTGAAATTACACAGAACCTCCTGCCGTCTGTTATAGTGGCAGAGGAGCTTAACACTGCGACATCAGACTTTAGAATTGCGGAATACGGACATATTATATCCCAAAGCGAGGACACTATGGCGATATATCAAAAGGATATTGACGATATAACACTGCAAATTGAAACTTTATTTGCAGAGTATAAAACGTATATATTAAACGAAGAGGACGAGGCGCTTATAACAGGCGCAAAGGCCATGTGGCTGGAGTACCTTGCTGTGCACAAAGAGATGATTGCTCTGAGCGGGCGAAACCTTACAGAGGATGCCGTTGTCATATTGAGCGGCGAGTCTCAAGTAATTTTTGACGAAGTATCAAACCTGTTTTTACAGCTTGTAGAGTTTAATAAAGTATATGCCGACAGCGCGGCAACAAGCGGGCAAAACACATACCTAACAGCAATGATAGCAATGGCAGCAATTGTTGTAGTTGTAACTCTTTTAGCAATTATAATTGCGGTGGCAACAATTAACGTTATTGTAAAGTCTGTCAACGAGGTAGAAAAAGCTGCAATTGATATAGTTGGCGGTAACCTGGATATAGAAATTAAGTACACAAGCAAGGATGAGCTTGGCAGCCTTGCAGAAAATATGCGTGTGCTTTGCGCTATGATAAAGGGCATTATAGGCGATGTAAATTTAAGGCTTTCCGGCATTTCTAACGGCGATTTTACAGTTGAGACAGGCAGCTCGGACCTGTATGTGGGCGACTTTGTGGCTCTTGACGAGCTTATGAGCTCCATACAGAGACAACTGTCGGGTACAATGTCAAAAATAGACACTTCTTCATCGCATGTTTCGGTGGGCTCAGAGCAAATTTCGCTGGCTTCTCAATCGGTGGCAGACGGCGCCAGCAGACAGTCTAACAGTGTTGCACAGCTGTCGTACAGCTTAAAAGAGATTTCGAAAGGTGCACAGATTAATGCACAAAATGCCATAGTAGCAAGGTCAGAGGCGGAGAAGAGCAGCACAAAGGCCACAGAGAGCAGTGAATACATGGATAAGATGATAGTGTCCATGCGTAACATTAAAAGTAAATCAGACGAGATTAGCAAGATAATCAACGCGATAGACGATATATCTTTCCAGACAAATATACTGGCTTTAAATGCAGCGGTAGAGGCTGCAAGGGCCGGAGATGCCGGAAAAGGCTTTTCGGTTGTGGCGGACGAAGTGCGTAACCTTGCACAAAAGAGCGCGCTGTCCGCAACAGATACAGCAAAGCTTATAGACGAAACTATTGCCACCGTAAACGAGGGCACCAAAATTGTTGATGAGACGGCCGCTGTAATTGTACAGGTTATTCAGGCGGCGCAGTCCATTACATCACTAGTTGATACTATTGCAGTAGATTCGCAAAATCAGCAGGAGTCTGTGCAAAAGATTTCGGAAGAAATTGATGATATAACGATGATTGTAAACGATAATGCCGCGGCGTCTGAGGAGACAGCGGCGGCGGCGCAAGAGCTAAACGCACAGTCGGACATATTAAAGCGCCTTGTAAGCAAGTTTACGCTGTTGCCAAAACAATAGGCAGGCAATTTTTACACAATGTGTATAGTTACACCGGCAAATACCTAAGCAATTATTGTGCAAATATATAAGCAACAACTTTATCTTTTTGATATTTATTGTTCTATAGTACTTTTGTTTTAATTGTGAGGTCGATGGTGGGTTATAAATATAAATACAAACAAAAGAAACGGAGAATATCATGGATAGACAACATTTTTTTAATTTTGCAAATGCAAACAATTTACAATTTGACAACACAAATTGTGTAGTTTACGGCAACTATAGGGGCTATAACGTATGCATAAACAAAGCGGCGTCGGGTATGGTACAAATAGTTGTAAACGTTAATTTAAACGGTGGACCATTTGACAAGAATAACTTTTTGCCGTTGCAAAACGCCGTTAAGGAGATAAAGCAAGTAGATGTAAGCAACAGAGGCGGCATTGTTTTCTTTGTTAAATCTTCATTTACTGCAGGGGCTACTGCTAAAAGTTTGCAAATTGCGCTGGATAAAAGCGTAGAGTATATGTACTCCGGCGGATTTAGAAATACATGCTACGGCTGCATGCAGGAAAAAGCAACGGCGGGTTATGCTATAGGCGATGCATGCTTGCACCTTTGCGATGATTGTGAGCGCAGTTATATTGAGAGCTTTAACCGTGAGCAACAAGGCCATGCCCAAAAAGCAGAGAATATCCCCATTGGCGCAGTGGGCGCTTTATTCGGCTCGCTTTTAGGCGTTGCATGTATTGTATTATTGGGCCAACTTGGCTATGTTGCCGCTTTATCCGGCGTGGTTCTTGCCATTTTTACGTTAAAAGGTTACGCCAAACTTGCAGGTAAAATGAGCAAAATAGGCGCGGTTATAAGCGTAGTTATAATGATTGCCATGGTGTTTTTCGGCAACCATCTCGATTGGTCAATTTCGGTTGCAAACGAGCTTAATTTTTCTATACCAGCCGCATTTATGGTGTTGCCACAACTTTTAGAGCAATTTGGCCTGACATCAGATTACTACACAAATGCGGCCATGATAGGTGGCTTTGCACTTTTAGGCGCATTTAGCCCCGTAAAAGCGGCATTTACAAACCCAACAGGCTCAAAACAGCTAACAAGGCTAAACACAGCGGCATACGCAAATGCACAAAATAGTGGCGTGTAATTTTTATTAATTTGCGCATAAAAAACCTGCTGGGCAATTAATTTACATAAGTTATGTTTAATACCAAAAAAGCTTTTTATAAATTGTACATTTTGTGCTATATAAAAAGCTTTTTTGTCCTGTTAAAAGCTAATTATCTATGTTATAATTATTAAGCAAAGCTAATTTATATGTATACAATGCGTATATTAATTGAGTTTTAATACAACGAGGACTAAAACGATGTTTGCCGACAAACACAATATAAGTAGGTGATTTATTTAATGCAAAAAAAGCAAATTAAATTAAAATCGATTAAGTCAATAATACTCAAAAAATCTATAATGTCACTATTAATACCGCTTGTAATTGGCACTGCGGCAGTGGCGGCAATAACTTATTTTATGGTGTCTGCCGACAAGGTGCAGCAGCTAGAGACAGAGAGCCGGCTTGTTGTAGCCAATTTAAACGAGCGGCTGTCAAAGTATGTAGAGGCCGTGGAACTACACGCGAAAAATCAAAATGTAACGTCTATGGACGCCGCCTTGGCAGAGCCGTATTTGCAAGAGTATATTGCAAGGCAAGAGGGCGTATGGTCGCACTTTTTGCTGGCGGACGAGAGCACAAACAACATAGCGCACACAGAGGGTAGCGACAAGCGTGGTGTGTCTATTGGGGACAAAACGTACTTTAACGTGCCATGGTATGACGAGCAGACAGATGTCTCTCAGCCCACTTACTCTAACAGCACCGGGCGCAAAATTATAGGCATAGGTGTACCTGTATACGACGATGGTGAAAAAGTTGGCGTTATAGTGGGATTTTTGTATTTGCAATATTTGTCGGAGGTTATTAACTCGCAGGAGAATCAAAGCGATTCTTACACCTTTATGCTCAATGCAGACGGCACGGTGTCTGCGCACCCTAACGAGGAAATTGTGCTGGTGCAAAATTGGCTTACACCAAAAGAGGACGACGTTGAGAACTTAGAGTATGTGAGCGAAATGAGCGGCGGATTTAAAGATGTCATTGTGCAAATGACGTCGGGGAACACAGGCAGTGTTATAACATGGGTAGACGGAATACCGTCGTTTGTCCATTATGAGCCCGTCGGGGTTTCGGGGCTATCGGTGGCGACGGTAGTGCCTGTTACAACGAGTTTTAGGGTGATTTTTTACCTTTTAATTTTACTTTGCGTAATGACGATTTTTACTGCGGTTTTTGCGAGTTTTTCGCTATATAATATGTCTAACAAAATAGCAAAGCCGCTAATAAGCGTTACAAACTGGGCAAGAAGCCTAGCAATTGGCGACACAACGCAAAAAAAAGAAGCTTTTATGCAAGGTGTTGAGCTGCACGACGAGGAGACGCACACGCTGGTAGCCGCCTTTGAAAAGATGAGCGACAGCATAGGGGACAGCGTTGATGCAATGCGGGAAATTGCGGCCGGAAACTTAGATTTTACAGTGCACCTTCGCAGCGAAAATGACGTTTTAAACATAGCCATCGACAAGCTTTTGGCGCATGTTTCGGCAACTATGGCGGACATAGACAAAATGTCAAAAGAGGTGTCTAGCGGCGCGGCGCAAATTTCAAGCGTTGCGCAAAATATAGCGGGCGGCTGCGCCATGCAAGAAACCGCGGTCGTCTCTCTGTCGGCCTCTATGCAAGACATGAGCGATAAGTTTGAAAAAACAGACGAGAGGTTAAACCGAGTAACCGTGGACACGTCTGACTCGACGGGTGAGTTGCAAAGTACGTATAACAAAATGCAAACACTGCTTTTGGAGATACGCAACGTAAATGTAAAATCATCCGAGGTTGCGCTTATTATTAAAGCCATTGAGGACATAGCCTTCCAAACAAATATACTTGCGTTAAATGCGGCCGTTGAGGCAGCGCGCGCAGGCGATGCGGGCAAGGGATTTGCCGTAGTTGCAGACGAGGTGAGAAACCTTGCCATTAAATCATCCGAGGCGGCAAAAACTACAGCAGACCTTATAGACGAAACGGTGAAGTCTATAGCAGTTGTGAACGATAACGCAGAGGTGACGATGAGCTCGATGGAAAGCATAAACGAGCGCACAAAAAAGATGGCGAGCGACATAAAAGACGTTTATGCAACGGTGGAACAAGAGCGCATTTTGCTCGGCGAAATTGTTGAGGGTCTAAATAAAATATCGGCGGTAGTACAGCAAAATACTACAACAAGTAAGCAGTCTGCCACGGGCAGCGAAGAGCTGTACGAGCAGGCCGACACAATGAAGAGTCTTGTGTCACAGTTTAAGCTAAAAAAAGACAGCGCAGGCGATAATTAAATTAAAAAAATTATACACATAAACAAAGCACCCAAGCTTAATGCAGCAGCAATAAAAGGGTGCTTTGTTTTAGGGTTTAATATAAATGCAGACATGTAAAAAATAATGATAAATTGCTATTATTTATTATAAGAGAGCGTGTTGATGCAAGAGCGACGAATACTATTTTTTTATGTTTGCAATAATTATTGCAGTTTTACACAGCCTTAGTTTGGCGGCACTTTATTTTATAAGCGAGCAAGAGAGGAATTATTATTGATGGTAACAGATAAAAGAAACGTATATTTTGGGCCACTAATGGCCATTGCAGGGGCGCTGCTGTTTAGTTTTGGCGGTGTAATAGTAAAGTTTTTGCCGTGGCATGCACTCAGCGTAAACTCTTTTAGAAACGGCGTAGCTCTGATTATTACCGCAATTTTTATTGTAAAAATACGCCATAAAATTAAAATAACAAAGGCGGTGTTGTTAAGTGCCGTAGCAATGATGGCAACAACAACACTCTACTGTGTGGCAAACAGGCTTACAACTGCCGCAAACACAATTCTTTTGCAGTACACAAGCCCACTTTTTATTATTTTGTTTTCGTATTTGGCCTTTAAAATTAGGCCTAAAAAGCCGGATATTGCAATGTGCGTTGCTGTGGCTATAGGCATAACGTGTTTTTTCTTTGACGGAATAGCGACAGGAAATGCGCTTGGCAACGTAATGGCACTTGTAAGCGGCATTACATATGCGGCGGTATTTATGGCAAATATTCTGCCCGGCGGCGACGCCTTGTCGGCGTTTTTTTTCGGACAGCTTTTGTCGGTGATTGTGGGCTTTCCGTTTTTAGTTAAAGAGACTGTTTTTACACCGCTTACAATTGGTGGCGGCGTTGCAATGGGCTTTATAATAGGTGTTGGGTATATATTGCTATCGCTTGCGCTAAAACACATTAAACCGGTAACGGCAAACTTGCTTGGCACAATTGAGCCTATTTTTAACCCAATTTGGGTGGCGTTGCTATATGGCGAGGTGATTACGCCT
>CAYJBO010000005.1:0-57373 GCA_964368295.1 uncultured Bacteroides sp. | reverse complement strand
CAAAGCCTTGGGTGTTATAACCCTCTGCGTCTATGCCGTTTGCGTTAAAGCCTTGTCTGTCGTAGCCGTTTGCATCAAAGCCTAGAGTGTTGTAGCCTTCTCTGTCTATGCCGTTTGCATCAAAGCCTTGGGTGTTATAACCCTCTGCGTCTATGCCGTTTGCGTTAAAGCCTTGTCTGTCGTAGCCGTTTGCATCAAAGCCTAGAGTGTTGTAGCCTTCTCTGTCTATGCCGTTTGCATCAAAGCCTTGGGTGTTATAACCCTCTGCGTCTATGCCGTTTGCGTTAAAGCCTTGCCTGTTGTAGCCGTTTGCGTCAAAGCCGGCTGTGTTAAAGCCCTCTGCATCAATGCCGCTAGCATTAAAGCCGCTTGCATTAAAGCCTTGCCTGTTGTAGCCGTTTGTGTCAAAGCCCTGCCTATTGTAACCCTCTGCGTCAAGGCCTAGAGTGTTGTAACCCTCTGCATCAAGGCCGCTAGCGTTAAAGCCGCTTGCGTCAAAGCCTTGCCTGTTGTAGCCGCTTGCGTCAAAGCCCTGCCTGTTGTAGCCCTCTGCATCAAAGCCTGCTGCATTAAAACCCTCAGCATCGTAGCCGTTTACATCGTAGCCGGTTGTGTCGCCAAGGCCTTCTGCAAATGAAACGTAGCTTATATTTGTTATTACCATAGCAAACATAATTACAAAGCAAAGCAGCCTTTTAAGTAATGTCGTCTTTTTCATGTATAGTTTCTCCTTAGTAAGTATCGGTTTATGATTGGGATGAAGCTAAATCATCGCTTGCCGATTTGTTATTATGACAATACTATACCACGCCAAGGTTACACCAGGGTTACACGAACGATTACTTTTTAGTTTTTTTAAAATAATTACGTAGAAGAAACGGCGGTTTTTATTTAATTTTTTATGCAACATGAATAAAAATATGGATAAAAGTGTATTTTATGGCATTTTTTTCAGCTCAGGATGTAACATTACCGTATTTTTATGTATAAATTTTATAATTGGCGTGCCCGTGCGCGCGTTTAAAATTTTTTATGCATACGCATATATAATAAGGTATATATAATAAGGAAATAAAATAAGGCGTATATAGTATGGGTTTAAACAGTATTTTGCTAATTGTGTGTTATCGCAATAAAGTTTAAATCAAACACAGAGTTGCTTTCGGGATTTGCAACTTGTTCGTCGCTGCTACTGTTTGGGCTAAAGTCCATGCCAACATTAACACTTATTTTAAATCTATCGCTTTTAATGTAGCTCTCGACATATTCTGCACTCGTGTTGTCGTCTAGGTATGCTATGCGCTGCGAGTAGCAAACACTGTCACTTTTATTGCATGATAAATACTCTGCAATTTGTGAGGGGATGCTGATAATGCTATAGGTGTCCTCGGCCTTGGTGGGCACAAGGTTGTATTTTTTATGTAGTGACGCATAAAGGCTTTGGCCAATTTCGTCTTTTGATAAATTTGGGTAAATGTGCGGGTTTAAGTGGCTATAAACAACTACAACAGGCTCGTTATCTATGCAAACAAGCCTTTTAACCCTAATTAAATAATCGTCCTGGGTTAAATTAAAAAGTTTAGCCGTTTTTTGGGTTGGCGCTATTTTTTTTAAACTTATAATTTGCGTTTTAGGCTCTATGCCCATACGGCGGATATCATTTGTAAACGACGGCAACTCGTTAAATGTTCGGGTCATTTTAGCGGGAGAAACAAAAGTGCCTTTGCCTTGTTTTCTGTACAAAATTTCTTCGTATACTAAATCAACAACTGCTTGTTTTGCAGTGCCCCTACTAACGTTAAATAGCTTAGATAGCTCGGGCTCGCTTAATATTTTGTCGTGCGCATTAAGCTTGCTTGCCATGTCTTTAATATAATTTTTAATTTCGACATATCTTGGTACATTTTGCTTTTGAGTGCTCATATTTTAATTCCTTTATAGCTTGCAAATAATTAAGTAAATATTACATAATAAAATTTTATAGCATACGTTAAAAATAGTCAACAACTTTTAAACTGCGAAAATTTAGTTGACTATAAAAACGACGGTATGATATTATTAAATTAATAAAAAAATATGCGGAGGATGGAAAATGAATAATTCAATGTGGTGTTATCCTTGGGATTTAGTAGATTGTAATATCTCAAAAGTACTAGACGAATTAAAAGAAAACAGTTTTAACAGCATAAGCATAATATCAAGCTACCACGCAGGGCGCTTTTTGTGTGTAAGAAGCCCTAAGAGAAAAATTTATTTTCCCGAAGACGGTGTTTTGTATTATGAAGCAAATTTAGACAATTATAAAAATTTGAAAATACAGCCTAAAGTGGCAGAGTTTGTCAAAGAAAATAAATTTTTTTGGCAAGAATTACAGCGTGAAGCAGCGCAAAGAGATATGAAAATAAACGCGTGGACTGTTTGCCTACACAATACAAGAATAGGCATGGAGCATCCTTCGGCCTGTGTGCACAATGCGTATGGAGATGTAGTATATTATAACCAATGCCCGTCTAACGAGGATGCGCGCAAATACATGTGTGCGCTTGTTAACGATATATGTGAGCAGGTAAAACCGGACGCAATAGAGCTTGAAAGCATGAATTATATGGGCCATGCGCACGAGTTCCATCATGAAAAAGACGGTATAGGCCTAACAGCTTTGCAAGATTTTTTGCTCTCGCTTTGCTTTTGTGATAGCTGTATACAAAAGGCAACACAGCACGGGGTGGACATTGAAAAAGCACGACAGAGCGTAAAACAAATGCTAAGCGACATGTGTAATCAAGACACACCGCCAAATACAGACAAACAGTTTTTAAGCGAGGGCATTGAGTTTTTTAAAAATGATGGGCCGCTGTACGCTTACTTGCAGTGGCGCTCAAGCTCTGTTACCTCGTTAGTTAAAAAAGTATGTGACAGCGTAAATAAGCGAAGCAAAGTGCATTTTTTAAGCCTTTTGCCACATTCAGGCTCTTGGCTTTTTGGCGTAGATTTAAAAGAAATATCACAAATTTGCGACGGCGTGCTGGTTTGCAGCTACGATTGCGACGAGACAAAAGCCTTTGAAGACATTACAGAATGCAAGAGCGATTTTTCGCAAAAAACGAAGTTGTTTGTGGGCATGCGTCTTTTTATGCCGGAGTATAAAAGCGAGCAAGAATTTGTTAAAAAAGTACAAACCGTAAATAAACTTGGTGTAGATGGATTTGTTTTTTACAATTACGGCCTAATACCACCGGCGCACCTTAAATGGGCCAAAACGGCCCTTAGCCGGCTTTAAAAGGCAAAATTTAATAAAAAAAGCGCTTGCAATACATGGCTAAATTTACGGTTATTAGTATAAAAATAAACTACCGCTATCAAAAATTGATAGCGGTAGTTTTGCTTTTTGCTGATTGTGCTCATAATTTGTAGGCCTCATTTATCTCATTGAGCAATAAATCAATTTCTTTTGTCCCATCCAATGTGATGTGCTTACACGGAATATTTTTTTGCCATTCGTCATGAGAAGCCTTGCTTCGCATATTCATGTCGCCAAAATCATATTTTTTTGCCCAATTTAAAAATTCTATATGATTTTTATACATATCCCCGTCCGGTTTAATTCTGTCTCCAAACTTTTTATACTCTCGGTGTCTCAATCTTTCAATCCTTACATCGGTAGGGGTATTTAGCCTAATTACTAAGTCAAAAGAAGATATTAATTCATCGCCCCACCCACACAAACTGCCACTTATAACAATTTTGTTTTCGATTCGCATATCTTTTTTCATTATATTAACCCTATCTTCCCTGGGCCTTATTTGTGAAAAAGGTGGGTCTGTTGGCAACCAAAAGTAATCATCAGAATCTAACATTTTATAGCTGTATTTTTCACTTATCGCCGCTGCTAAAGTTGTTGTCCCGGAACCTGAGGCTCCAAAAATATGAATAATGGGCATACATACTTTCCCCCACAAATACAAATAATCATTAGTAGAGTATAGCACAGCTTACTCTATTTCAACAACTACCTCAATCTCTACGGCTATGCCGCCTGGCAGTGCGTTAGTGCCAATTGCAGAGCGCGCAGGCAAACCGGCCTCTTCGCCAAAAATATCAACAAGTAACTGGCTGCCATAATTTACAACGGCCGGTTGATCAACAAAGTCGCTTGCAGACCTAACAAATGCAAGAACTTTTACAAAGCTCTTTATCTTATTTAAATCTCCTAGCTCTTTTTCTAAATTGGCAAGCAAGTTTAGCATGCAGTTATACGCCGCTTTTCCCCCTTGCTCAACAGAAAGGTCAAGCCCAAGCGTGCCCACCACAGTTTCGGTGTCGCTAATTTTGGGGCCGCAGCCGCTGCAATAAAGCAAATTATTGCCAAACCTTTTTACAGGCGAATAAACGCCGCCTTTTGCCGGTGCTGTAGGTAATTCCACACCTAATTCTTTAATTTTTTTGTATACATCTGTTTTCATTTGCAAATCCTCCGTTTCGTTAATTTGTGTGATGTTCGATGCCGTTTTTTTAGCGCAAAATCGCCTTGCTTTGTGAAAAATGACAAAAAGTCGTGAAATTTTTCGGCGCTTTAAAAAGTGAAATTTAGAAAAATTAACTTGACTAGTCAACTTTTGCGTGATATTATTGTAGCATAAATTGCAGTGGCTGTCTAGACGAAAAATATGACGATATTGCAAAATAAAATATTTATGAGGTGTAATATGAAAAGGATTTTAATGCTATTATTGGTGCTTGTTTTAACTTTTGCTTTTGCTGCTTGTGGACAAGATACACAGCCCGCAGAATCTACCGCACAAGAGGGCACAGCCCAAGGCGAAGACACGGCTGAAGCTACAGGCGAAAAAATTAAAATAGGCTACGACATTTACTTCCTTGGTAACTCATGGTCGGTGCAACTATACCAAGAATTTAAATGGAATGCTGAAAACAATTTTGCAGACCAAGTAGATGTTACTTATGTTGAGAGCGAGGGCGACATAAGCAAACAAATAGCAAACATTGAAGATTTGATAGCACAAGAAGTTGATGTTATCATTACAACGCCTAATGATGCAACAGCGCTTAATGCAACGTTGCAAGAGGCAAGAGATGCCGGCATTAAAGTTATTTTACTATGTGCCACAATAGACGGCGATGCTTACGACACTGTAATAACGGTTGACGAAGTAGAGTTTGGTGCAATAGGCGCAGAGTGGCTTGTAGAGCAACTTGGCGGCGAGGGCAAAATAGTTGCACTAAACGGCATATCCGGCCTTGCAACAAACGAGCAACGCTACGAAGGTGCAAAAAGTGTGTTTGACGCAAACCCGGGCATTAAATTTTAGCGGCAGAAGACGCTATCTGGGTTTATGCAACAGGGAAAACTACTATGAGCGACCTTTTGGCAGCATACCCTGAAATTGACGCTGTTTGGTCTCAAGGCGGAGCGATGACACTTGGCGCTATTGAAGCTTTTGAAGCGGCTAACCGCGAGCTTGTACCTATGACAGGTGAGGACAACAATGGCCTTATGAAAAAATGGAACGAGCTTGGCAGCGAGGGCATTGCTTGTGCTAAACCTACATGGTTGTCACGCGTGGCACTTGAGAGTGCGGTTGCAATGATGGCCGGCGAAGAAGTAGAAATGGATCAAATTTACGATGTTCAAACTATAGTTACAGAAGAAATTCCCGATTATGTATTCCCTGAATTGTCTGATGACGTATGGTGCGGAACAGAGTTGCCGGAAGAAGTTTTAGTAGAAATATTTGGCTAATTATTAAAAACTTAAATGCACATCTGCTGTAAAGCTGTGTATATATAGTGTTTAAAATTGCAAGAAAGGATGCATAAACTTGCATCCTTTCTTTTATTAAAACAATAAAAATAGGTGTAAAAGTGTTCTTACAAAACAAGGTTTATTAAACGTAAACCCAAAGGAGGAGCTTTTGAGTAAATCAGAATACATACTACAAGGCGAGGCTTTGAGTAAAGAATTTAACGGCAACGTTGTTTTGCAAAATGTAACTATTAATTGCAAGGCGGGCAATGCCATTGCGCTAATTGGGGAAAACGGTGCGGGAAAAAGCACTTTAATGAATATAATAAGCGGCGGGCTAAAGCCGACAAGCGGCACAATTAAAGTTGATGGACAAGTGATTAGCTTTACATCGTCGCACCAGGCAAAAGACAAGGGAATTGCCTTTGTACACCAAGAGATGAGCCTTATGGAAGAGATGACAGTGGGCGAAAATATTATGCTTACTAAAGAGCCCACCAAAGGCGGTTTTGTCAACCAAAAAGCGCTGCATAACACGGCAAAGCAAATTTTAAATGATATAGGCTTCGACTTAGACGTTTACGCCATGGTGTGCGATTTGTCACCGTCGGACAAGCAAATTGCAGAGATAGCAAAAGCGTGGTCTTCTGCGCCTAGGTTGATAATTTTTGACGAGCCCACATCGAGTTTAAACCAAGCAGAATGCGAGAAATTGTTCGATTTTATACATCGAATTAAGAAAAAAGGCGTGTCGGTAATAATGATTTCGCACAGGATGGACGATATTTTTACAACTTGCGACACGGCTTTTGTGTTAAAGGACGGCGAATTTGTGCTGGACAAACCAATAAGCGACACAAACGAGGACGAGCTTATTAGCAGCATGGTGGGCAGAGAGTTTAAAAATATATACCCGCAAAGAAACACAGAAAGAAACGAGAAAATACGCGTTAGGTTAAAAAATGCATGTGTTGGCAAAGAGGTAAAAAACATAAATATTGAAATACCCGAGGGCAGTGTAATTGGCGTGGGCGGTCTTGAGGGGCAAGGCCAGCGAGCACTTAGCCGTGCGCTTTTTGGCATTACGCCGTTTACCTCAGGCACATACGAAATAGATGGCAAAGCCGTAAAAATAAGCTCGCCAAAAGATGCGGTAAAAAATAAAATAGGCTTTGTGCCGGACGACAGAAAAGCGGAGGGCTTAGTGCTGCCACTTTCGGTTTATGACAATATATTGTCGTTAATACTGGGGCGAATTAGCAAATTTGGCTTTGTAAATAAAAAAATGGCAAACAGAGAAGTTGAAGAGGGAATAAAGCAACTAAAAATTAAAGTTGCCTCGCCACGTCAAGCGGTAAAGTATTTAAGTGGCGGAAACCAACAAAAAATTGTGTTTAGCAAATGGATAAAAACAAAACCGAGAATACTGTATTTGCACGAGCCAACGCGCGGCGTAGACGTGCAAAGTAAGCTCGAGATTTATGCACTTGTCCGAGAGCTGACAAAGCAAGGCGTGAGCGTTGTTGTATTTACAAGCGATATTTTAGAGCTGATAGGTTTGTCTGACGAAATTTATGTAATGTACGAGGGCCAAATTTCGGGGCGAATTAATGGTGCCGACGCAAACGAGGAAAATATTATGCAGTTAAGCACACGCAATATGCAACAAGAAACGGAGGGTGCGTAATGTTAAACGGCAGTGTTAAAAAACAATTAAAGCAAGCAATACCGGCATACATTATTTTAATTGCAATTCTTATAATTGTTTCTATCTTATCCCCGTCATTTCGCAAAATAGGCAATTACCGCAATATTGTTACACAGTGTACGGTGCTGGCAATTGTGGCAATAGCGCAAAGCAACGTGCTTTTTATTGGCGGCATAGATATGTCGGTTTCAAGCGTAATATCATTTAGCACAATTATGGTTGCTATGTTTAGCGCCGACAGCTCAATAGGGCTTGCAACAGGCGTTGTTTTAGCGCTACTTGTCGGCGCGCTGACAGGTGCGGTTAACGGCATAGGCGTGGTATACTTTAAAATACCTGCAATGATTATAACAATATCCACCCAAGCGTTTTTAAAAGGTGTATGTCTAATTTTAATGCCCGAGTCCGGGGGCAGTGTCAACGCGGACTTCTCGGCATTAATGAAAACAAGGTTTGGGATATTTAATGTGGCATTTATAATGGCTGTGGTATTGTATATTTTATTTTTTATAATGTACCATTACACACGCTTTGGGCGCAAAATTTTTGCGGTTGGCAACGGAGAAGTTTACGCCACCCAGTCGGGAATAGCTGTTAATAAAACCATAATAAAAACTTATATTATCTCCGGCACAATTGCTGCGGTAGCAGGCATTGTTTTAAGTACTCGCATTGCAACGGGCAACCCCCTTGTAGGCGATAGCTATGCCATGGATTCCGTTGCTGCCGCTGTTGTCGGCGGTATATCGATGAATGGCGGAACAGGCAGCGTACTTGGCGCACTTGCCGGTGCAATTATTATGACACTAATAAATAACGTTATAAATAATATCGACATTTCGCCATATTATCAATACATAACAAAAGGGCTTATTCTTGTTATAAGTATTATGATATTTCAAATTAAAAGGAGAAAGCGCTCATGAAAACCTCCATTAAAAATTTACGAAATAAAATGAGATTTTCCGATTTTCCGTTCGGTGTATATGCCCTTTTAGTTGCGGTTATCATTGCGTTTTTTATTGCAACACAAGGCACAATATCGCCGTCGCACTTGTTAAATATAGTTAGGCAAGCGGCGCCGCTTGGCATTGTTGCAATGGGGCAAACAATTGTAATGCTTGTTGGTGGCTTAGATTTGTCCGTAGGCGCAACAATGTCTATGGTTAACCTTGTAACTGCATCGGTAATGGTTGGCGAAAGCGGCAATATTTTGCCGGCTGTTTTGCTATCGTTATCTCTTTGTGCTGTTATAGGTTTTGTAAACGGGTTTATTGTTGCAAATTTTAAAATGCAACCGTTTTTAGTAACAATGGCAATGACACTTATTGTAGAGGGTGGCTATTTTATATATACTAAAGGCATAGCCAAAGGAAATATTGCCGATGCTTTTAGGTTTATTTCCGAGGGGTGGCTAGGCGTTTTACCAATTGCGGGCATTATTTGGATATCCCTTTGGGCGGCGCTGTCGGTTGTGCTCAAAAAAACTACTTTTGGCTATAAGCTTTATATCACGGGCGGCAACCAAAGGACAGCTCGTTTGTCCGGCTACAAAAGTAAAGGCATTATTATTAGCGCATATGTAATGTGCTCTTTGCTTGCAGGCCTTGCCGGTTTAATGTTGTCGGCATATATTGGCACGGCTTCCACAGGCGTTGGCAATAACTATACCTTAGATTCTATTGCGGCAACTGTTATTGGCGGCACATCATTTATAGGGGGCATTGGCTCGCTTGAGGGCACTTTCCCAGGCGTTTTAATTATACTTATATTACAGAGCATGATGACCATTATAGGCATAAGCGAGGCGGGCAAATTTATAATGCAAGGCATAGTAATTGCCGGCATGGTAGCAGTAAATCAAATGCAAAAACGCAACAAATAATATTGTTATCTATAGAAAAGGAGACACGTATGTCATTTATTAGAACAATGCTTGGAGATATAGCTCCGGAAAAACTAGGTTTTACTTATTCACATGAGCATATAGTTTGTAGGCCGCCGTATTGGGTAGAAAAAAAAGCGGACGATTTGCTGTTGGACGATGTTGAAAAGAGCGAAAACGAAGTAATGCTTTTTAAAAATTCCGGAGGGCAAAGCATTGTAGATGCAACTGCAATTGACTACGGAAGAGACCCCGGTGCGGTATGCGAAATATCTAAAAAAACAGGCGTAAATATTATTGGCACGGCCGGTTTTAATAAGGGGTTTTTGTGGGACGTTAAAATACCCGGGCAAGACAGAACTTTTACACAGTGGATAGAGTCTTCTTCTATAGATAGCCTGGCCGATTTTGTCATTGACGAAGTGGAAAAAGGCATGAACGGAACGAGCGTTCGCGGTGGGCAGGTTAAATTTGGCACACAGTACAATATGATAACACCGAACGAAATTAAAACCATACGCGCTGTAAGCCGTGCCCATTTGCAAACGGGCGCACCAATACACGCCCATACAGAGGCGGGTACAATGCCACTCGAGCAATCGCAAATATTAATAGAAGAGGGCATAGATATGCGCAATGTATGCTTTGGGCACATGGATAGAAACCCGGATACATACATGCACAGAAAAATTGCCGAGAGCGGAGCATATTTGTGCTTTGACGGCATAGCAAAAGTTAAATATAACCCAGAGAGTGTAAGAATTAAGTGCATTTTAGACCTAGTGAAGGCAGGGCACCAAAAGCAAATTCTTGTAAGCGGCGACACTGCGCGCAAAAGCTATTATTACTCGTACTGCCACGCTGTGGGCTTGCCGTACATAATAAAGACATGGGTGCCAAGGCTAATTGAAGAGGCAAACGAAATGGGTATAGACGGGGACAAGCTGGTGCAAGATATATTTGTTAACAACCCCAGAGAATGCTTTACGTTTAAAAAGAGGTGACAGGTAATGAAGCTTGCGTATCTTAATCAATCACAGGCGGCACAGGCTGTAAAAAATGACATAGTTGCTATTTTGCCAATTGGGGCAACAGAGGTCCATGCAGAGCACTTGCCCATTGGAACCGACACGCTTTTGGCACAGGCATTGACAGATATGGTAGAAGAAAAACTGAAAAGTGAAAACTGCCTTGTTCTGCCATGCCTGCCCTATGGACAGGTGTGGTCTTTAAGGCAAACTGCGGGCACAATAGATGTGCCAGACGAAGTGTTGACGCCTTTGCTCGTTAATATAGTGATGAGCATGCATCGCATGGGTGTTAAAAAATTTGCATTTATTAACGCGCACCTTGGCAATTTTAATGCTATAAAAGCGGCGGCACGCATTATTTATGCGCAGTGTGATATGAAAATTTATATTTTTAATTACCCCGGCGCCGAAGAGGAAATTAAAAAGGTGTGCACGTCAAAGCGGGCGCATAAATCTTATTTCCACGCGTGTGAGATAGAGACTTCATACATGCTATACCTGTGCCCACAGTATGTTAATATGGACAAGGCAATTTGCCAGTACCCTGAATTTCCGGACGATTTTGACATTACGCCGACACCGTGGACGCAAATAATGCAAACGGCTGTTTTAGGTGATGCAACAGTTGCAACGTGTGAGAAAGGCAAGGCAATTATAGATAGCGTTGTCGACACAATTGTAAAACATTTAACTTAAAAAAGGAAAAAGGACTGATAACATGCCTAGTATTTTAGCCTTAGATTTAGGTAGTACCCAGCTTAAACTTTTGCTGTTAAACGAAAAAGCAAAGGTGACTTATATAGGGACACAGCGGTATGAAACATATGCAAAAAATGATGGCTTTATAAGCCAAAGCCCCTTAGAGTGGCGAGTGGCACTGCGGCGGGGAATGAAAGAGCTGAGCGAAAAATGCAATGTACAAGACATTGAGGGCGTATGTTTTTCAGGCCACATGAGCTCGGTAGTATTGTTAGACAAGCAAGGCGAGGTATTGCACGAGTGTATTATGCTGGCGGACACAAGAAGCGAGGAGCAAACAAGACAGCTGCAAAAAAATGTTGGGCAAATAATTAAAACGCACACAGGTAACCCCGTGATAAATGCATTTTCGCTGCCAAAACTTGTGTGGCTAAAGCAAGCCATGCCGCAAATATGGGACAAGACATACAAGTGGGTGTGCGCAAAAGATTATTTGCGCTTTTGCCTAACAAATAAAATCGCAACAGATTATACAGATGCGTATAATTCTCTTTGTGCCTTTGGCAATCCCGTCACGTGGTGCGAAGAAATAATAAGCGGCGCAAACCTTGAAATTGATAAATTTGCCGATATACTTGCGCCTGCAGAATTAGCCGGCAGAGTTACAAAAAAAGCTGCGGAAGAGTTCTTTTTGCCCGAGGGCATAAACGTATATGCAGGCGGTGCAGACATGGCCTGCGGCGCCGTTGGCATGGCAATGTATGAGGATGGAGAAGCCGTGCTAACCCTTGGCACATGTGCAACTTTTTTAACGCCTGTGCCCAAATTTGACAACAGTGTTTACGGCAGCGTAACTTTTCATTTGCACGCAATTGAAAATAAGTATTATGCTTTGGGCTCACACTTTAACGGAGGCCTTGGCGTTAACTGGATAACGGCAATGCTGAGCGACGACGGTGAGATTAACTTTGAAAAAATGGATAGATTGTGCGAGGAGGCGCTAAAAATACCACCGGGGTGTGACGGCGTTATGTCATTGCCGTTTTTGGCCGGCAGCGGCTCTCCTTATTTTGATTCCAAAGACAGACAAACTATTATTGGCGCCAGCGCAGCCTGTACAAGGGCACATTTGTTTCGCAGCCAGTTAGAGGGCATAACATATAATTTAGCCCAGACTAAATATGTTTTTGACACGCTTATAGACAACGGTGTAAGCCGAGTTTTGCTTGGCGGAGGTGGCGCAAACGTTATAGGCTGGCCAAAAATTATTGCAGACGTTTTTGGTGTAAGCGTAGATTTTGTATCAAATAAAGATGCCTCTGCGGTGGGCGCTGCAATTTTAGGCGCTGTTGGAGCGGGCATTTTTACCGATGTAAAAGCGGTGTCAAAATTAAGCCAAAAAGTAGAGCGCACAATAAATTGTGACGATAAACTGACACAGTTTTACAAAGGGCAGATGGAAAAATACTTGAATTTATACAAGACAATGAGAAGTATATACGAAAATTACTAATTTTTAAAACTTTACAAGGCATAGGTGTAAAAACAATGCAACAAAAATATAAAACGCTATTATATAATATTTTAAAGGATATTGTTGCGGCGGACACTGTAAATCCACCGGGCAACGAAAAAAATGCTGCGATAATATTGCACAATTTGCTAAGCAGTTATGGTATTGAGTGCGAAATACAAGACCTAGGCAATAATAGGGCGAATTTTATTGCGCAGATTGGCACAGGCAAGCCTTGCCTTGAGTTTAACGGGCACTTAGACGTTGTGCCTTTTACAGACGACTGGGACACTCCGCCGCTTGATACAACAAAAGTTGGCGATGTGTTATACGGCAGGGGCACAACCGACATGAAAGGCGGCATTGCCGGCATGTGTGCTGCAATGATTGCCCTAAAAGAGAGCGGACAGCATTTAAATGGCACGCTTAGACTCTCTTTTGTCGCGGACGAAGAGTGCCTAAATCTAGGGGCGAGGGCATACATAAATAAGTACACGCCATCCGACATGGCAATTATTGGTGAGCCCACAAATTTAAATATTGCAACAGCTTGCAGGGGAATTGCGCGCCACTATATAGACATAAAGGGCGAGGCTAGGCATGCGGCACTGCAGCCTGCTGCGGATACCGCTGTTACAAATGCGGCAAAAACTATACTTGCAATACAAAAAGCAAACGAAGAACTTAAAAATATTAAGCATGAAGTTTTGCCGCCGCAGGGCATTAGTGTAACATTGGTGCATGGCTATGAAAAAGATAACATCATACCCGCCAATGTGAGGATTCTCACAGACTACAGGGTTTATCCCGATAAATCCGACAATGCGGCAAAGCTGCATTTAGAGCAAATTTTAAAGGCCGAGAAAATTGAAAATTATAACATAAGTTTGTGTAATTTTATGTATGGGTCTGAAATACCGCTAAAAGACAGTTTTGTTGCAAAATGTTGCCAAATAACGCAAAAAATACTTAAAAGAGAGCAAGAGCCAATAGCGTTTGACGCCTCATGCGAGCAGAGCTTTTTTACACAAAATGGAACAAAAGCACTTGTTTTTGGGCCGGGCAGTTTAAGTGTTGCACACATTAAAAACGAGTATGTCGATTGTAAAGAACTGGATATGGCGCTTGAGTGCTATTATGAAATTGCAAGGTTGATTTTAACATAATTAATTGCGTGTTTATATTTAATAGGCAGGGCGCTTTTAACGTCTTTGCAAAAAAGAAAGGTGAATAACGTGAAAGAATGCATAAAAAATTTGCCAACACCCGCAGTTGTTGTAGACTTAGACATTGCAGAAAAAAATATTATTGACATGGTAGAGCGTGCAAAAAAGCATGGCATAAACCACAGGCCGCATATAAAAACACACAGATGCAGCACGCTTGCAAAAATGCAAATTGCGGCAGGGTGTAAAGGCATAACGGTTGCAAAGCTGGGCGAGGCAGAGGTAATGTGTGACGCCGGGGTAAATGACATATTTGTTGCGTACTCTTTAATAGGCGACGAAAAAATAGCAAGATTAATAATGCTTGCAAAAAAATGCAAGGTTAGCACAGTAGTTAACAGCGTTTTTGGCGCAAAGGCGTTAAATGATGAGTTTGTTTTGCACAATATGGTTTTGCCTGTTTTAATCGAGGTTGACGGCGGCTTAAACAGGGGCGGCGTTAAGCCGATGCAAAGCACGCTCGATTTTGCAAACGAGATTAAAAACTTTAAGGGCCTACATATTTGCGGAATTATGTATTATGGCGGCCTGGCCTATAATGCAAAAAACATTGATGAAGTGAAAAAATATAGCAAAATTGAAAATGACGAGGTTATAGGCACGGCTAACCTTTTAAGGCAAAATGGTTTTTGTATGGACGTATTAAGTGCGGGCTCAAGCCTAACGGGCAAAACACCCGAGCTGATGGGCGATATTAACGAGATAAGAAGCGGCCACTATATTTTTAATGATTGCAACCAGCTTGACGTTGGACTTGCGACACCTGCGGATTGCGCACTGACAGTAGTAAGCACTGTTGTTTGCAAGCCGGACGAGTTTACAGTTATTGCAGATGTGGGGACAAAAACGCTTACAAGTGACAAATGCCATTACAGGGAGGGCTTTGGATACATAGTAAACTACCCCGAAGTTCAAATCTATTCGTTAAACGAGGAGCACGCCTTTTTGAGGACAAGCGATAAGAAAAACCCACTTGAAATAGGCGATAAAATTGAAATTATACCAAACCATGCATGCGTTGTGACAAATTTGGCAAATACGGTTTATGGCGTAAAAAACAGCAATGTAGCATGCACTTTGCACATAGATGCCAGAGGCAAGAGTGTTTAAAAGGAGATGAATTTATGCAAATTGCAAAAAATATCTACATTGTGGCATCGGGTGAGAGTGCGTTTAGCATTACAAATGCTTTGGACTGTACAGCTTTTTTAATTAGCGGCAAAGATGAGTGCGCCTTAATAGATGCAGGTTGTGGGTTGCAGCCGCAATTAATAATAGAACAAATTAAAAGCCATGGATTTGAGCCGTCTCAAATAAAAAAAATATTTTTAACACACGGGCATGGAGACCACGCAGCCGGGGCTGCTTATTTAGCAGATAAATGCGGGGCAAAAGTATTTGCGTTAAAAAGCACTGCAAAATTTGTGTCACAAGCAGACGCTAAAGCCTTATCTTTAAAAGATGCAATAAAGGCCGGTGTTTACCCTGAAAATTTTGTTTTTAACCCATGTAAAGTAACCGCCATAAAGCACAAAGATGTTTTTGACATAGGCGGTTTAACTTTGAGTGTAATAAAGACTGAGGGGCACTGTGCCGGACATGCGAGTTTTTTGCTAGATGACGGCAGCAAAAAATACTTATTTGTAGGGGATGTATTGCAGTGCACAGGAAGCATTGCTCTGCAAGCAATTTGGGACTGTGACCTTGCAAAATATATTAGCACAATAAAAAGATTAAGCAAAGTTAACTTTGATGCACTGTTGCCGGCACATGGCTGCATAGCTTTAAATAACGGGCAAGAGCACGTAAATAAGGCACAAAAGCGCATAAACAATTTAATGCTACCAAAAAATAATATCGACACTTAATTTTTAAGTACGTGTGCTATAAATACGGGCATTAAAACGCGCGCAATATATGCGGTACAGTAGTTAAATTAGGCGCATTTAATTTGTAAATGTAAAAGTGCAGGTTTTAAAACAGCCCAAAACCGTGCACAAAAAAATAGGCCCGCACTTTTATTTAAAAAAGTGCGGGCCTATATGTTTTTTAGCCGATAAAGCATCAATTAGTTGCATTGCTTTTTTAGCGCCTAAATATTTTTTTTATAGGTGCTATCACAAAATGCTTTTCTTCGTGGTTTAAGCCCAAAAAGTACATGCTTATTAAAAATACTGCCAAATAAACCGAGATATAAAGTGCCAATGTTAGCCAGCTGCTTATTGATGTCAACAGCATAATACAAGTGCCAAAAATTAAAGGTAAAATTAACGAGGGGACAAATTTTAATATTTCACGCCAGAAGCTAATAATATCTAAACCGCATTTTTTATGGTAATATATGTTCATAATTAAACCGTTGCCTACAAAAAGCGCTATAGCGGTGCCTATTGCGCTGCCAACGCCGCTAAACTGCTTTGTTAAAGGTATGCTTATTAGCACATTTATAATTGCTATGGCTAAATATAGCTTTGCCCTAAATTTGTGTAAGTTTTTTGCGCGCTGTATTTCTATGCCCAATGTTTGTATAAGCGGAATTATAACAGGTGTAATGAGTATTAGCAAAATTAAATAGGACTGCACATATTCTGGCCCAACCCATAAAATTATAAACTCTTTGCCGAAGAAATATATGCCCGAAAGAAGAAGCGATAGAATTATAAATTGTATTCTGCCTACCTTTACAAACAGAGAATTTAAGTCCCTTTGTGCGTTTTTGCCAAAAGCGATTTTGTTTACAGTAGGCGTAAAAACGGATGAAATTATTGTAGAAAATTGCAGATAGTATGTGTTTATTTGTGCGGCTATTCCATAAATCGCAACTGCAACCGTGCCGTGGAACATGCCCAGCAAAAATTTATCTACATTCCAGTTAATTTGATCTACAATTATGTTTATAAAAACAAAAAATGAGAATGAGGCTATTTCTTTAAATAGCGAGAACTCTAAGCCCTTAAAAACTACTTTCATCTTTAATCTTTTAAAACAATAAAACATAAAAATAAGTTCTATAGTAATATTTATAAATGTTGTAACGCCAACCATGCCTATGCTGCCAAAACCCATAAGCAAAACGGGCAAAGTTATAAACGGCGTTGTTATTGTTTTAATTAAATTTATAAGGCGCAAAAAAAAGTGGTTTTCGTTGGCGGTTATATACGAGCTAAAAACCGAAAAGGGAAAAGATAACGAAATATTGATAACCAATATTAACATTAACACTTTTGCGATTAATATTTCGGTTGCCGATAGATTTTCGGAAAAAATATTTTGGATGTTTGTTGTGAGTATGCCCCCTGCGACAAGTGCAATTAGGCCTGCTACGGCAAACACTGTTAAGTAAAGGCCGTTAAGTTTTGCTATTTGTGCCTTGTCGCCTTGCGATTTAAATTTTGCAAAAAACCTAATGTAAGAGCTGCCAAACCCCAACGTAATTAAGCTTAAATACGAGACAACAGACGACACTAATTGGTATAGGCCATATTCACTTTGGCCTAAAAGCACGAGCATAATAGGCGTATATATTACAGAGATTATAATCCCAAGCGCTATTGTGAGGTATGAGAGAATTACACCTGCTTTTATTTGATTGTTTTTCATTTTTATACTTCTTAATAGTTATTTTTTTAGTAACAGCTTGTCAAGCTCTTTAAAATGCTCTTTAGAATTATCTACACACTCACTAAAATCAAAATGAGCGCGATCACACAGGGCCTTATAACATTCGCTTGCGTCTAAACTGCTCAAGTTTTTTATCTCACAGCTAGCCTTTGTGTAATTAATATCGTTTAAAACATTAGTTGTCTTTTTGCTGTATATAATGGGGTACACCGGCTTTGCGTTTATAAAGCCTAATATCATTGCATGAAAGCGCGTTGCAACTATACCCTTGCAGCGTGCAATAATGTCCATAGATTCGTTTATATTATTGTGGCGGTACACTTTAACTTCGCCCTTGTTTTGCGCGCTAATTCGCTCGTAAACATCTTTTATGGCAACATTATCATTTTCTGCGGCGCAAAAGCCCATCAATAAAACGTCATGCCCATTTTGTGCAATTTCATCTGCTATTTGCGCCATTTTTGCAACATACTCATCGGCGTAAGACCTTAAATCATCCCTGTCTTTGCAGTTTATCAAAGATATAATGTAGTAGTTTTCAAAGGGCGCCTTTGGACATTCTAATTGGAAGACTATGTCCTGGGCACATCGCACATTTGATAGCTCTTTAAATAAGTTTTTCGAGCGAGTTTCCCTAAAGCACACATCGCTAAACCGGGCGAAATATTCTTTGTAAGCGTTTAGATATTCGTCGTCGTAATAGGGGCCAAAATTTGCGCCTATTAAATATATGTTTTTGTATTTTTTTAAACACCTGCCAAAAAAATCGTACGTACTACGCCAATTTTCTTTTTGGATATACATAGAACCGCCTATGACAACAAGTGTGTCTATCTTGAGGCCGCTGATAAAACGCGATAAAAAAATACCCGCATATTCAATAACTTTATATATTTTTTTTGTGATAAAACTGTCGGGGATATAAGTTAAATTTTTCAGGTCTTTATAAATATATCCGTAGCCTTTATGGCCAATTAAATAAAAATGGGTGTTATTATAGCGCTCACATATTATTTTTATAAAGAGGTCGTCGCCTAAATTGCCGCTTGCATACGCAAATAAAAAAACTTTGTTTTTTTTCATTATTGTTCCCTTTTGGTTAGTTGTGCTACATTGTTATGGCACAATTATTATAGCATTATGTAATATAAAAGTAAACACAAAAAGCTTATGTGCAGCTTTGAAAAAACTTAAAAAATGTTATTTGTTAAGCGCCGCAGAATTTGCACGTTGTTTTTGCGCTTGCCTTGCGTTTATAAAAGGCTCTTGCCGTCCTTTAACTTTACAAAAAATAATAATAGTGATATAATATTGACTGCAATTATTGCCTTGTAAAGACGTATTTGTTTAAAAATGAAAGTGAATGACGATGGATAAACTTTTTTCAATAATAGTGCCTGTGCACAATACAGAAAATTATATTAAAGAATGTGTTGAGAGCATCTTAGATAAAGCGCAAAACGAAGTGGAAATAATTTTGGTAAATGACGGTTCTACCGATAAAAGTGGCGAAATATGTGACGAATATGTCAAAGCATACCCCACAATTGTAAAAGCCATACACCAAAAGGCACAGGGCGTTAGCGTTGCACGCAATACAGGCGTAAGCAATGCAAAGGGCGATTATATTGTGTTTGTAGACAGCGATGATTTATTAAAAGAAAACAGCATTAGTACATTAAAACAAAACATCGCACAGTTTAATTATCCCGACTTATTAGTGTATAGATTTGAGAGTTTTTATTACGATGGCAGAGTCATTCCCGGCTTTTTTAATAAACTTACAAAATATAACACATTGATAGACCCGAGCGAAAACCCGCAAGTGATAACTTTTAACAATTCACTGTGCTTATATGCTATAAAGCGCAGCATTTATACTCAAAATAACATCGTGTTCCCCGGCGGCTTAGTGTACGAGGACTTATGCACAACGCCAAAGCTTATTTCTTGCTGTAAAACGGTTGTTTTTATACCCGATGTTTTTTATTTATACCGCATTAGGCAGGGCTCGATAATGCACTCAGGGAAAATTGAGAGCTTTAATGATTTAGTTCCAATCATAGAAAATTTGACGGATTGGTTTAAACAAAATGGCAGATATGAACTTTATAAAGACGAGCTTTGCTATTTAACTTTGTTAAATTTGGTGCTGTCGACATCTAAAGCGGTGTTATCAATTTGCCGCTACCACAGCATATTGGATAAATTGCTCGATTTTACTAACGAGAGTTTTCCAAACTGGGAGCAAAACAAATACTTAAGACTATTGCCAAAAAAGGATAGGTTTTGGTGCTTTATGTTAAAGCGCAAAATGTATTTTGCAATTTGGTGCTGGACAAAATTTAAAGCAACTTTGCGCAAGCTCATATATGGCGAAAAAGCACGATTTGACAGCTAATTTTTAATGTAGGCGCTATAATAACCGCTGCTTTAAAAGGCGCAATGCACACCGGCAAAGACAGCTGGGGTTGCCGTATTTTAATTAATATTACACAATTAGGGTTTTAAAATGCTTTTACATTAAATTATGTAAAAGCATTTTTTAAAAAAAGCACATAAAAAATTATACACTTTATAGTACAAAAAGGAATGAGTGACATAAAGAATAAATTAAGGTTAATATACAATTTTTTGTTTAAAACAAGCCGGCGCTGGCTAACCGTTAAAACTGTTTTTTTAACGGCGGTTGCAAGGTTTCGCATATATTTCTTTAAGGGGTCTAAGCTGCACAAGTATCTTGGCAAACCGGGCGAGAGCACTTTTGAAGATCTGCAGACACGCCGTGATATAGGCAACATGCTGTATGTTATTGATAAGGTGGCGCGCGTGGCAAAGCGTGTGCCGTGGCAAAGCAAATGCCTTGTTCAAGCTATGGTTGCACAGCGTCTACTCAGAGATTACAATATTAAATCAACCTTGTACCTTGGCGTGTCGAGAGACGAAGAAAGCGGCAAAATGATAGCACACGCCTGGGTGCGGTGTGGGAGCGTTTATATTTGTGGCGGCAAAGGCGAGGGATATGCGGTTGTTGCTAAATTTATAATGTAATTTATTTATAGCGCTTTTGCAATTGGCAGTGTAATTTTAAAAATTACGCCAGTATTTTGTGAATTTTCGCATATAATTGTGCCGCCGTGTTTTTCGACAATCGCCTTGGCTATAAATAAACCGAGGCCGCTGCCTGTTTTGTCGGGTGTGCGTGCAGACGAGGCCGTAAAAGTCCTCTCAAATATATGCGGCAGATGCTCGCTGTTAATGCACGCGCCGGAATTGCCTATGCTCAAAACAACGCTCGCGCCTTGAATTTCGCTCAGTGCAAACTCAATTTTATCATTGTTTTGGGTGTGGCGATATGCATTGGAGATTAAATTGTCTAAAACCCGCACAAAAAGATAGCTGTCAAGATTAACAGCGGCTGAAGTTTCGCTCGGCAGACTCAGTGTCAATTTTCGGCCTTGCATCTTGCCCGACACGTCTAGCTGGACGTAATATTCCTCCAAAAAGGCTGCAATTGGCAAGAGCTCAAAATTTGGTGTAAATTCAGGCTGATTTAATTTTTGCGAGAGATAAAGCTCGTCAACTAATCTTTCCAGCGTTCCAATGCGTTTGTCCATAATACCAACTAGGTTTTGCTGCTCGGCTTTTGATATATTGTCAGACGACAAGCGCTCTACCGCACTGCGCACAGCCGCTAGCGGCGCGCGTAAATCGTGCGATATATTCTCTAGTATGCGCATACGTGCGTTTTCGCTGTCTAATAGTTTTTTATTAAGCTGCTCTAATTCTAGCGTAAGCGCAAGCAGCTTTGCGGTTAAGTCTTCGCCCTGCTGTATGCCGGGAGAAATGTAGTTTGTGTCTTTCATTTTTATGCCTTTCCGCCGTTAAAGCTATAGCCCTTGCCCCACACTGTCTCTAACAAGTGTGCCGCCAGTGGGTCTGCCTCTAACTTTTTTCGCAGCCGTGAAACATTAACCATAACAGATCCGCGATCTTCTTTGCGATACGTGCCCCACAAATGGGTGCCGATTTGTTCGTAGGTGATGATTTTTTCCTTTGAAGTTGCCAGCATTAATAGTAGGTCGTATTCCCTTGCGGTTAAGGCAAGCTCTTGGCCGTCGCACAAAACAACACGGCTTAGCGTGTTTATTTCAATAGATGCAAAATTTAAAGTGCTTGTATTGCCCGTGCTGTTGCGCTTTATTACCATGCGTATGCGTGCCTCAAGCTCACGAAAGCTAAACGGTTTTTCTATATAGTCGTCTGCGCCCATCAGTATGCCGTTAACTTTGTCGTCTTCGGATATTTTCCCTGTTAAAAAAATTATAGGGGTGCTGTTTGCTTTGCGTATATTTGCAAAGGCCGCAAAGCCATCTATCTCGGGCATCATAACGTCTAAAATAATGCAATCGGGCATTATTTTTTCTACTTGCTGCTCTATATTAACGGCGCTCTCTAAAGTGTGGACTTCATATGCTTTCTCACTAAATTCAGCAGAAATTATTTCAAGTAATTCGACATCGTCGTCTACAAATAAAAGTGTGCTCATAAAATTAACTCCTAAAATATAAATTGGCATGTGCGTAGTGCTGGCATAAAATATGGTTAAATAATCCGTAGTGTTTACTAAACAAAGAAAGTATTAATTAGTGCAATAATATGATTTGGAAAAACAAACCGCACCATTTTATGATATACACAAACTAATATAATTTTTATCCAATGCGACATTTGGATCGCTCCTTGCACGGCAACCGCCAAATATGCCAATAATTAATACTACATATTACTTACATTTTACAACTATATATTTAAACATGCAAGCATATAAAACGGCATTGCTTGACCAGTACATACATTTATAGTAATATTAAATAAAATTATCGTAGCAAGGGAGATATTATGCCGGGCATTTGGGGTTGTGTTGATTTTTCGGACACTATTATACAAGATGACATAAAAACTTTGATGGAAAAGCCTTTCCACGAGTTTAAAATAGACGATTTTAAATATATTGAGCAAGAAACCGCCATTATGGGCTGTGCGCATCAATATATAAAAGTGTGGTCTAAAAATGAAAATTTGCCTTATTACGATAGCCAAAATGATGTATTATTTACAGCTGATTGCGTAATAGATAACCGCACTGAACTTATTTTAGACCTTTGCCCCGAGAATGCAAATGTTCCCGACGGGCAGTTGCTTTATTTGGCGCTGTGCAAATGGGGCGCGGATATGGCAAAAAAGGTTTATGGTGCGTATTCTTATGCAATGTGGGATGTAAAACAAAAAAAACTGACTTTAGGGGTAGACCACACTGCGTGCAGGGCCCTATATTACCGCCGTGTTGAAAATCGTGTTTATTTTTCAACACGCATGGAGGCGATATTAAACGTCACCGATAAAAAACTTAACGAAGAATGGCTTGGAGCGTTTTTAGCTATAAAAGCCCTTAGCAATCTGTCTAACGGCACAGACACACCGTATGTTGATGTTTTTAGGATGAACCATGCACATTATAACGTGTTTACAAAAGAAAAGACAGAGCTAATAAAATATTATGATTTTGAAAAAGTTAAAAAAATAAGATATAAAACAGACGAAGAGTACAAAGAGCATTTTCGCAAATTATATTGGCAGTGCGTCACACAAGTTATAGATGGCGTTGACGGAAAAATAGGTATAATGATGACGGGAGGTTTCGACTCCTCCACAGTGGGCTCGCAGGTGGCAATTAAGCTTGCCGAGCAGGGCAAAAACCTATACAGTTATACAAATGTGCCCGTAGATGGCTTTGTTCAGCGCTCAAACGTCAAGGAATATATACCGGATGAAACGCAATCTGTGCTTAAAATTTGTAAGATGTATCCTAATATTATACCGACATTTTTAAAATCGCCCGAGGCTGATGGGTTTTCTAACATACGTGAAATCATGAAAACGTACGAAACACCGTATAAATCCATGGTGAACATAGATTGGATACACTCGCTTTATAAAAAAGCAGGTGAGGATAACTGCAAAATGCTATTGACGGGCCAATGCGGTAACGGGACGGTTTCGTTTGGCAGAACCCATGAGTTTTACTTTTTTGAAAAAATGCGCACCGGCAACGTGGTTAAAGCGTTTGCGATGTTAAATAGGTTTTGTAAAAAGAATAAATTTAGCAGAAAAAAATATTTTATACATTGCATTAAAGAGTACTTAAAAGCGCAAAAGCCGCAAAAAATTACAACCTATGCACTTGAAGATGTCTATCTAAGCGCAGAAAAGGCAAAAGAGCTTAGTATATATACTAATAAAAGTCTTCTTAAGTTAAAAAGAGAAATGAGCAATTTTAGGAAATGGCCGTTTCACAAAATGCGAAGAGTTATACTTAGCGATATTATTTATGCCCAAACTTCGGAATACGACACGGCGTTTTCGCTTAAAAATGGAATGGTTTTGCGTGATCCCACACGTGATGTTAGAATACAAGAGTTTTGCAGTGCCATACCTATTGAGTGCTTTGTCAACGACGTGCCCGAAATAAAAAGGCTTGTGCGTTGTTATTGTGCAGATTTGCTGCCGGCCGAGTTTTTGCGAGAATTTGCCCCGCGCGGCCTACAGGGCTCTGACTGGTATGAGCGAATTGAGCACAGCTGGCAAGAAATGCACCCTAAAGTTAAAGAAATGCTTACAAGCGAGCGCATTAAAAAATATGTGGATAATGAAAAAGTAAAAGAGGACATAGAAAAATATAAGCAACTGCCTAAAGACGACATTAACGGCTATGAATTTAGAAGCTTTAATATGCTGTATGGCGTCGGCGTTTTTCTTGAAAAACATGGCTTTTAAGCCTGTGCTTTACAATTAAAACATTAAATCTATCAATTTTGTTAGACTTGTTTACTTTTTAAAATTAGGCGGTATAATTGTATTAAAGTTTGAATTAGTTCAAGCAAATAAAATATAATAGTGAGGTTTTTAACATGAAAAAACAATGGAATACACCTGAAGTAGAGAGCATTGAAATTAATGCAACAATGACAGACGCACTAGAAGCTGGCAACGATACAGGCGCATGGGACGTTCCCGGACTAGGCGAAGGTTGCTCACTTTCTGATATGTTTGGCTCACAATGCTCATAATTCTATAATTAATAGAAACAAAAAAACTTCCGTGATTATTCACAGAAGTTTTTGTTTTTTTATGGGTATTAAACTGTCTCTTTTAAAGATATAAAGCCAATTTCTGACAATGTGTTTAAAAAGGCTATTACTTCGTTGTAGCAAGTTTGCTCGTCTATGTCGTAAATGTCTGTTAACTTGCTAACTATTTGCGCTGTGTTGCTGTTAGTTTCCATTAAGTCCCAAATATCGTTTGCGGCGCCTGTTAACATAAAATACTTGCCGCTGTCAAAGTCTATCATTACTTTTTCTCCGGCAAGGTCTGTAATATCAGGTTTTTTTATAAATGTAATTTCGTATTGCTTTAGCATAATTCCCTCCAAATTTTTATTGACAAGATTCTTTTAATAACTCAATTATTTCGCCTGCAAATTGCTCTAGCTTTTTTATGTTGCGAGGAACTGAAATTTCAAATGCTTTAACTTGCGCGGCAATTAAAAGTATTTGTTGTAACGTGTTTTTTGTGTATGCACCGTTTTTTTCCATGTGTAATTCTTTGCGGTACAGGCTATCTGAAACGAGCCTTATGTTGTCTTTGGCGTTTAGCTTTTTAACCTCAATACACTGCGCATCGCTGCCGGCGGGCACTAGATTAATCATCACCGCAAGAGGCATATGCTTGCAGTTCCAGTTTTCTAAATCTCTTATTGCAAATTTATCTCTGGCAATGTCGACAATCGGCAGGTCTTTAACGTTGTGGCCAAGCTGTAAACATGCATCTCGCACTAGCTTGCGCTGTGGGTAAGAGGGCAGAACATTATAGACGCCCTGGTTGTAAAAAAGTGCCGAGACATCGTCTGTGAGATAGGGCACGCCCAATTTTACTATAGTGCTTGTTATTGTGGATTTGCCGGCCCCGGCCACGCCCGTTATTATAGCCGCTTTGCCGTTGACCACAACAGCACCGCCGTGCAAGGGGAAAAAGTTGCGCTGTGTTAGAAGAACTGCCATAGTAGAGCCCAATAAAAACAACCGCAGCTGTTCAGGCGTGGCGTCTTTTTCCGGGTCAATAACAATTTTGTTGGCATTGCTAATTTCGTAAACGGCATGCCTGCAACCAAATTGCACACAGCTGTCAGATATGCGCACAAAGCCGAATAGGTTTAAAGGCTCGTTTGGCGCCGGGCGCATTATGGTTTCGATTTTACCGTATTCAATTTTTACATCGACGTTTGCGGCCTCCTCTATTAAAGGCGCCTCCGGCAGATGTATACAGCTTTCAACACAGAGCGAAAAAATGCGATAAAGTTTTGACATTAAAATATCCTTATATAACGTATTTAAATTAACCTAAGGCAAATTATACCATTCATATAGAAACTTTTCAATGTTTTTATTCTATAAGTTTTATAATTTCGCTCGCACAGTCTCTTATGGGATAATTTGTGGCCCTTCTTGTCAAATGAATGGTTTTAACTGTGCTTACAGTTTGAAACATTTGTTTCATTTGCAAAGGAGTGAAGCCGATATAGCGGTGAAATGCTTCCCTGTATAAATTTCGCATAAACAATTTTAGGGCATCGTGCCCGTGTAAAACATAACTTTCCGCAGTAAAATTACTATCGCATTGCCTGTCCTCGGCGCTCAACTCAATAAAGTTGCAAAGGGGCATTTCGACATTGCACCACTCTTCGGTATTTCGTATGTGAAGCTTCTCTTTGCTGTCTTCAGTGGCTATAAAAATATTGTCGCTAGAAAAGCTGAGTTGCTGTGCAGAGTCCAGCGTAAGCTTTCTCTGCGGGTATGCAGGCAGCACAACGGCGGCGCCGTTTTTATAAGATATTATAGAAATATCGTCGGACAAATATCGGTAGCCACGCTCAAGCAAGGCCGACAGAATGGCGCTCTTGCCAATTCCGGAAAAACCTGATATTATAGAAACGATATTGTTTTTTACAACCGCGGCGCCGTGGATGGGCAAATATTCACGCTGCATTAGTACGATGGCAAGAATAGTGCCGAGTAAAAATGTGCGCAGTAAGCTCTCTTTATATTCGCCTTTTGGCAGCTTTACAGTTATGTTTTTTGCATCTTGTACTAAAAATAAAAAGCCGCCAACGCCGTAGTACACACAATTTCTTGATTGTACGTAAAAATACCAGTCGTCTTCAATTAATACTGTCTTGGCCTCGGCCTTGACATCAAAATTAATATCACCGATTTTAATTATTACATCTTCATCTGCAAGTCCGTTTAAAAGCGGCAAAGCTTCGTAAAACTCTATTTCAGAGGCTATATTAAGCCCATAAATATTATAAAAATACATTTTTAATTCCTTAAAATTAAATTTATTTAAACTTTACACTAAAAGGAAACATTATGAAAAAATCTCAAACACTCTCGATGATTTTTAATTTTAAAGCGCATAAAAATACATATAAGTGGCTTTTTGCGCACACAAAAAAGTTTATACCTGCACTTATTTTAATTATGTGTGTAAGTGTTTTTTCAAGCGGTACCAGCATAGCAATGACGCTGTTAACGCGCAACATTATAGATACTGCAACAGCGGGAAGAGACTTTACAAATAGTGTGTGGATATATATTGCGGTGCTCTTTGTTTCGCTGGTGTTGTCGGCCGGCATGGGCTTTGTTACTGTTTTTTTAAACGAGCGCTTTGCTTTTAGCATAAGGATTAAAATATACAACAATGTCATGAGCAGCTGTTGGTCTTATATTTCAAAATACCATACAGGCGATGTTATAACACGCCTTTCCAGCGATGTGGATATAGTTGCAATTGGCATTGCAGAGGTTATACCTAGTATTTTTTCGCTCGGCATAACATTAGTGGCAGCCTTTGCAACGCTGGCTTATTTTGATATGGGCATTGCGCTTTTTGCGCTGGCTCTTGCCCCTATAACCGTATTGATTGGCGTAATTTCAGGGCGAGTATTGGGTCCTGTGCAAGAAAAAATACAACAATCAGAATCTGCTTATAAATCTTTTATGCAAGAAAGCGTTGCAAACTTAGCCGTTTTTAAATCTTTTGGCGCCGAACAATCTGCGGCACAGCGCGTGACAGATCTCAGGGGCAAAAGAATTTATTGGGTTATGAAAAAACAAAAAATAACTGCAATTTCGGCATCTTTGTTGAGTTTGTTTTTTCAAGCAAGCTACATATCGGTTTTTGTCTATTCGTCTTTGCAGCTTTCAAAAAAATTAATAACTTACGGCACCATGTCAATATTTTTAACATTAGTGGCGCAAATACAAGGGCCAGTGGTAAGTTTATCACGCCTTATACCTCGTGTTGTCGCAATAATAACGTCAACTAAGCGCATTATGGAAATAGACAATATGCCTAGCGAGGACATGAGTGTGCCAGACATAAAGCCGGACGAAATGCTTGGAATATCGGTAAAAAAATTGACATTTGCATACGACGAAGAGGAGATTTTGCGAGATACAAGCATACAGATAAAGCCGGGCGAATTTGTTGCGATGATGGGTAGCTCCGGCATTGGCAAAACAACGTTTATCCGTTTAGCAATGGCTTACTTAACGCCGACTAAAGGCGATATCGAATTATTTGCCGATGGTGGAAAATCTTACACGTTAAATGCGGGCGCACGCAAGTATATATCATATGTTCCGCAGGGCAATACGCTTATAAGCGGCCGAATAATTGACAATATTAAAATAGGCGCACCGGATATAACAGAAGAAGAAATTTGGAAGCTTTTAAAATTGGTAGCCATTGATGAATTTGTTAAAAATGCACCGCAAGGCCTTTATACACAAATTGGCGAGCGAGGCCTCGGGCTGTCTGAGGGCCAGGCGCAGAGGATTGCCCTTTGCCGCGCACTTGCAAAAAACGCTCCGATTTTAATTTTGGACGAAGCGACAAGTGCGCTTGACGAGGCGACTGAAATCTCGGTGTTGCGCCATTTGCGTGAGCACGTAAAAGGCATAACATGCCTTTTGATAACGCACCGAAAAAGTGTTTTGAAATATTGCGAGCGCTGTATATGTATTGATGATAAAAAAATTAAAGAGTATGACATGAGCTTTTAAACCCAGGCGCTTTAACGTTTTAAATGTAGGGCATAAAGCGTATAAATACTGTGGCTTTAATTATTTTTCAAATAAATCCATTTGTTCTAATAGCCAAAGTTCTGCGTCTTGTGCATTTACACCGCGCTCGGGGGTCCAGCCTATTATCGAAACCGGCTCGCCGTTTGCAAAGCGTGCATATGTAGGTGTGCCACTAAAGCCGTATTTTTCTTTAAAAGCGTTCCAAGAGTCGGTGTCTTGGTGCAAATAAACAACATTTACAAAATATAGCTCATCGTTAATGCCCATCTCGGCTGTTGCCTGCATAACTTCTTCGTAAATAAACTCGCAGCTGCCACAATTGGGCCTTGATACTATAGCTATAAAGTCATCGCCGGAGGCAACTTTTTCTTCGAACGCCTCAACAGTTAGCGAGTTATAGTGAAAAAATTCTTCGCTGTAAACTGCGTTTAAATTTAGTACCTCCTCGGTGCTACTTAAATATAAATATCCTAACACGCCGTTACAAATTAGCGAAACAACCAGCAATAAAACAAAAATTATTTTGTAAACTTTGCGCTTTCCCAAAGACTGCTTTTTCATCATTTCATTATCCATTTTTACTCTCCTTATATGTTATTATGTCTATACCAATATAACCAAAATTAATTTATACGTCAAGGAAAATTTAACTCTGGCAATATAAAAAAGCCACGCGGAAAGAAAAAAACAGGGAGAGAGCCGACTATTAATAAAAGAAACAAACTGCCGTTATCTAAATTAATAGCGGCAGTTTTACTTTGTATAGGCTTTGCTCATAATGATTGGTTTGCAGTTTTGTCTTATATTAAAATTAATTAAATTATAAATAATATGTAGTATTTAAAACTTATTTTATGGCGGTGCTACGCACATGCCAATTTATGTCAAAACATAGCCCACGCAAAGCAATATTTAAAACTAATTAAGGCGGGCAGGTGGGCACATACACCTGCAAATTTCACTAGCGTCAAAAAAATTATTTAACAAAAAAATAGCAATAATCCGTTAGTTGTTATATCTGTGTAAAAAATGTCAAAATTTAAGGGTGCTTATTTACAAACATAAAAAAATATGCTATAATGCCGTACTAAAGAGAGATAATTTGATGTATTTAAAGCATGCTTTAGCCTTGCTTTACAACGCAGTAAACACTTTAAATGTAACCGAAATGTAACCATTAGTTTGGCTTTAAGTCTTATAAATGCGAGATTTTGTGTTGTTGGAAGGAGAATATAATTTTGCACAAACGCAATATGAATGCTCATTTTAATATACAGCGAAGTATCATTGATTTACTATTAATAATAGGCTCGTTTTTTGTCAGCGCACTTATATATAAACAAATTAGAGGGTTCTCTGTTATTTATGAGCACGCTTGGATGTTAATTATTTTTGGAATAGTGTTTACGCTGTCGATGTTTTTGATGCGAATGTACGATGTTACAACGTTTCAATACATAGACAGGCAAATCCATAGAATAGTTGCATCGACATTGCTGGGGACATTTAGTTTAAGCGCGGTAGTATTTTTTGCAAAGCAAGATGGGGCTAGCCGCTTGTTCTTTTTGATGTTTATGTGCTTTTGTTTTGCTAGCACACTTAGCGCAAGGCTAATTGCTATGCTCTTGCGCCGCTCGCGCTTTGGCAACATTTACACGCATATTCTTTTTATAGGCAGCAAGCAAATATGCGAGCAGTATTTAACTTTCATGGGCAAGACGTCGTTAAAAATTATGGTGGATAAAAGAATTAACTTTCACAGTGATGAGCTAAAAACAGAAGAGGCATTTGAAAATTTGCTTATTGAGATGAGCGTGAGCGAAGTTGTTGTGGTTCAAGACACAGCCGAAAACAACTACCTTAACATCTCAAAAATATTAAAAATTTCTGAGGATATGGGCGTTACGGCGCGGTTAATTTTAGACTTGTACGATTTGCCGGAATCCAAACGCTTTGTGAGCAATATAGGCACATTGCCGGTTTTAACCTATCACAGCACTTCTTTCGACACGGTTCAACTTTTCTTTAAATCGGTTTTAGACATATTTTGCGCAGTATTAGGCTTAATTGTTTTTTCGCCGGTGTTTCTTATAACCACCATTGCAATTAAGTTAGAATCTCCGGGTCCTGCACTATTTTGTCAAACACGTGTTGGGCGAAACGGCAAAAGGTTTAAAATGTATAAGTTTCGCTCAATGTATCAAGATGCCGAGGAGCGCAAGAGCGAGCTACAGGCGCAAAACAAAATTAAAGACGGCCTGATGTTTAAAATAGACGATGACCCACGCATTACAAAAGTAGGTAAATTTATACGAAAAACCAGCATAGACGAGCTTCCGCAGTTGATAAACGTCTTGATGCGCAATATGAGCATTGTGGGCACTCGCCCTCCTACTGTCGATGAAGTTGAAAAATATCAGCGCCACCACCACCGCCGTATTAGCATTATGCCCGGTATAACCGGAATGTGGCAAGTCAATGGGCGCAGCGAAATTTTAGATTTTGAAGAAGTTGTGGAGCTCGATAAAAAATATATTGACGAGTGGACATTTATGCTTGACATAAAGCTGATTTTACAAACGGTGACGGCAGTTATTGCCCGCCGTGGCGCTAGCTAGGCGATACATTTTTGCAGTACTTAAAATAATTTAAACAACAATTTTAGCCTATTAAATTTATTTTACAATTTTGCACAATAAATTTGATAGGTTTTTTTATTTATATAAAGTCGCAAATAAAAAAGGCGCCATAATCATGGCACCTTGAGCTATTATGTTGCTGTATTTTTAACTGTATAGCGCTAATGTTTGTTTAGCAATGTCATCAAGGGAGTATTTTTTGCAAATAAAATCGCGAGATGAACTCTTATGCATTTGTACAACATCGGGGTTTTTAAGCAAGTGGTCTAAATTTTCTTTAAGGTCCTTAACGTCCGCCTTTTTAAACAACACGCCTTTATCCTCGACAACTTCGGCAATCTCTTCTATGTCCGAGCCCAAAACGCAGTTGCCATAGCTCATAGCTTCCAGCAGGCTTAAAGGCATACCCTCTAAGTCCGACGGCAAGGTATATACATATGCGTTTGAGTAGAGCTCTTCGAGGGTTTTGCCGCTCACAAAATCGGTAAAAATTATTCTCTCGTCGCCTTGGGCCATGCTTTTAAGCTGAGAAAAATATTCCGAGCTGTCGCTAGAGCCGCCTGCGATAACTAACTTTTTATCGGTTTCAATCGATTTAAAAGCATCGATTAAATAGTGCACACCTTTTTCCGGCACCATTCGGCCAAGGTATAAAACGTAGCTGTCTTTGTCAAGGTTAAACTTATCAGTAATTTCGTCCGCTTTTACAATATTGGGCCTTGTAACCCCGTTTGGAATAAAAACCGCATTTATATTATATGTATCATAAAAATATTTTTTTACGTTTTCGCTTAAGACAATAATTTTGTCGGCGCACTTAACCGCAGTTTTTTCGCCAAACTTTATATAGGCGCTGGCAAATCCGCCCCATTTGTTCCTCTGCCAATCTAAGCCGTGTATTGTCGCTATGCATTTTTTGCCAAACAACTTGGGTATCCACATCATTGCGCACGGCCCCTCGGCGTGAAAATGCACAACGTCGCAGTTTGAAAAAGCAATTGCAATTGCACCAAATAATGAGGATGTCATTGCGGCCAAACCTTTTTTATCTAATGTAAAAACATATTTAAGCTTAATGCCCTTGTATTCTTTTAGCTGCTTTGTATTGCTGTAAGTCTCCCCGGAAACATGCTTGCCCTTGCGGTTGTAACATGTAACCTCGTGCCCAAGTTTTACAAGCCTTTCGCAAAGCTCTTCTACAACAACTTCTATTCCGCCCTCGCGTGAGGGTATTCGTTTATGCCCAAGCATGGCTATTTTCATTTAATGCTCCGTCCTGCCATTTAAAACGGCGTGTCTATAAATGGTGGTATTAATTGTTCATATTATATCATTCATCAAAAAAATGTCAACAATATTACCATTTATGTGTTTGACATTAACCAAAATTTAGAATAAACAACTATTTTGTTGTGAGATGTATGCAAATTGCTTGTTATAGTTTAAAAATGCTTGTAAATATGGTATAATATAATGTATATTTTACGCCTTAGGAGGGTCTTGCGTGGACACATCAATTTCAGTTGTCATTCCTGTTTACAACGTGGAAAAATATTTAACCACATGCGTTGAGAGTATAATTACAAACCCGTATAGCAATATGGAAGTTATACTTGTAAACGATGGCTCGACCGATAAGAGCGGCGCGATTTGTGATGAGTATAAAAAAGAGTACCCGGACTTAATAAAAGTTATACACAAAGAGAACGGCGGCTTGAGCGATGCCAGAAACAAAGGCACACAGAGCGCAAGTGGGGAGTACATTTTTTTTGTCGACAGTGACGACACTGTTAAAATTAATACAGTTTCGCTGTTGGCAAAAAAGCTGCAAGAATTTAATTTTCCCGATATGCTTTGCTTTGATTACATTAGGTGCTTTGAAGACGGAACAACGGCGCCGGGGCAAACTTATAATCCGCCAGCGCTTAACAAAATTTTAGATGCAAGCACAGCGCCGTCCATACTGACACAAATGCATTCTGCCAGCACAAGAATAACAAAAAAAAGTGTTATAACAAGCAATAACCTGTATTTTCCAAAGGGGCTGCTGTACGAAGACCTTTGCACAGTACCCAAGATTATTATAAATTGCAAAAGTGTGGTTTTTATTGAAGATGTACTGTACAATTATTTGCAGCGTGGCGGCTCGATAATGCACACAAAAAACTTTGACGATTTTAATGATAATTTTACCGTAATAGACGAGCTTATAACTTGGTTTAAAAGCAAAGAGATTTACGACAAATATTATGACGAGCTTTGTTATTACACTTTTTCGTACTTGCTGTACTCAACAAGTATTAACATTTTAAAACATCAAAGCTATGCGCCTATTTTAAATAAACTTGTGGCTTATACAAACACTAAGTTTCCAAAATGGTCAAATAACAAATATTTAAAAGAGGCATCTACAAAAAAACGTGTCACTTTATTTTTGCTTAAAAAGCGCTTGTATTTTGTGCCGTTTTTACTATGGAAATTAAAGCCGAAAACTTGAGCTGGCATTTAAAAATATATTGAAGATGAAGGGTAATAAATGAAAGTTTTAATAGTTAATAAATTTTTGCACGCGATTGGCGGCGCTGAAACTTACACCTTTAAGCTGGGCGAAAGCCTTGTAAAGCTAGGGCATCAGGTTGAATATTTTGGCATGGAGCACGAAAACAGATGTGTGGGCAATAATTTAAACTTGTACACAGAAAATATGGATTTTCATAATGCGCGCTTTAGAGATAAAATTACATATCCCTTTAAAATAATTTATTCTTTTGATGCCAGAAAGAAAATGCACTTGATCTTGAATGATTTTAAGCCGGATGTAGTACATATTAATAACTTTAATTTTCAATTAACGCCCAGCATTATACTGGCAATAAGAAAATGGAGCAAAGACAATAACCACAAAGTAAATATTATTTATACGGCGCATGATTCACAGTTGATATGCCCAAACCATTTGATGAAAAACCCTATAACCGGCAAAATTTGCGAAAAATGTGTCGGTGGAAAATTTTATAACTGCATAAAGGGCAAATGTGTGCATGGCTCTACTGTAAAAAGCATAATAAGTGCTACAGAGGCCTATTTTTGGAAACTAAAAAATGTTTACAAAGAGTTAGACACCATAATTTGCTGTAGCAGATTTATAAAAACTATATTGGACACAAACCCAATACTGGCACAAAAGTCTGTTGCTATACATAATTTTATAGACACGCCAGAAAATGCAGACGTACAAAAAAAGGATTATATTATTTATTTTGGCAGGTTTTCGATAGAAAAAGGCATAGATACATTAATTGAAGTATGTAAGCTTTTGCCGGATATAAAATTTAAGTTTGCCGGCGCAGGCCCGCTGGAGGACAGCATAAAAAATATAGAGAATATTGAGAATGTCGGGTTTCAAACAGGGGAAAGCCTTGAAAAGCTTATAAAGGAAGCAAAATTAAGCATATATCCGTCACAATGGTACGAAAACTGCCCGTTTTCTGTAATGGAGAGCTTAATGTATAAAACACCTGTTATAGGCGCAAATATTGGCGGAATACCGGAACTTTTGCAGAGCGGTAAAACAGGGGAACTATTCGAAAGCGGGAACGTGCAAGATTTAAAGCAAGCTATTACCAAGGTTTACAATAACGACGAACTGCTTAATACGTATATTAAAAATTGTGGGGATGTTAAGTTTGATAACGCCGGTGAATATGTAAAAAAACTACTGCCTTACTATACAAAATAGATGTAGAAAGCCGTGCTGTTTAAAAATAGTGTAAAGGGTTTATATGAGGAGAAGAGCTAAAAGAAGGAAAAAAATATTTGCAAGCGTACTTATTATAATTGCATTGCTTTTTAGTGTAGCTGTGCTTATGTTTGTTTTTCAAGACAGAAGTTTAAGCGTAAGCCATTATGACATAAGTAGCGAAAAACTACCCCAAAGTTTTGAGGGCTATAAAATAGCGCATATCTCAGACCTTCACAATAATGAAATTTCAAGCGGACAGCAAGAGCTGATAGATGAGGTTAAAAACTTTGGGCCGGATATTATAGTTATGACAGGCGATATGGTAAATCGCGATTATTTTGATTTTGAGTTAATGGAGCACCTGACAGAGGAGCTGATGTTAATCGCCCCTGTTTATTCGGTTGATGGCAACCACGAGATGGATAACTTAGAAGACAGGGAAAGGCTGCACCGACTTTACTTGGAAAAAGGCGTTATTATAACAGATGGCACTAGCGTTAAAGTTAGCTCGCCAATAGAGGGCTCTGGCGAGGAAATAATGATATACGGCCAATATATGTATTTTAATGAACAGGGGCATTTTTGGCTTATCACCGATTTAAGGCCAAGCGACACGGAGCAGTTTAATGTTATTCTTTCGCATTTTAGCAATTTGTTTGACGAGCTCTCGCTTATGGAGTTTGACCTTGTTTTTGCAGGGCACACCCACGGCGGAATTATACGCCTGCCGATAATAGGCGGCTTAATATCTTATGACACCTTATTTTTTCCTGCCTATGATGGCGGTGTGTTTGTTGAAAACGACACTACCATGGTATCGTCTCGTGGGCTTGGAGAGGCAGATGTTGATTTGCGCTTTAATAACCCGCCGGAGCTTGTAACGGTTACTTTGCATAGCACAAAGTAATAGGCGCAAAATGCATTAGCAATAAAGAGTTTTGGTATGCGCTGTGCAATATTGTTTGTGCTAAATAATGTTTTGAGGATTTATATGATTGTTTTAAACACACGCTTTTTTCGCATGTTATTTATAGTTTATATAGCCGCGACATGTTATGCTTCTGTAACACTGTATTATAATGATGATTATAAATATTTTTTTCTGCTGGTAACTGCTGTAGTCGGCTTAATGATATTGATACATGAAAGAGAAAAAATTAAATTTAAAAATTATACGTTAATACAGATTGGCGTTTGCACTGCCGTGTTTTTATTTATCTCTTTTATCGCTATGCTTTTTAATGGTTTTGGGATTTATTTTACTAACGATATTTTATACATGGTATTACCTTTGCTTTTGGTTTATGTCATTATCAATTTGGATAAAGACCCCAATAAAGACTTTTACTTTATTGCCATTATGATTGGCGAATTGTTGTTTTTTTTAAGCTCTAACCTCAATATAATGTTCAACATCAATGCCTATTTAAGCATATCGTTTAGCGATTCGTATTCGCCGTTTGAACATTTTGCATCGCTGCCTTTAACAGCAGTGTTTACTTATTTTTATGCGCGAAAAAGGCGTGTGCTTACCATAATAACTTTTGTGTTTGCATTTTTGTCTTTTAAGCGATTATCCGTTTTATTTATAATAGCAATTGCGGCGTTTGGCTGGCTTTTTAAAAATAAAAAAGTGCCAATTTTTTTAATAAATTTAACGGCGGTTGTATTTATTGCCTCGCCATTAATGTTAGATTTAATATTATCACCTGAATTTGTGGCGTGGTTTAACGCAACGTTTGAAAAGACTTTTCAAGAGTTTACCATGGGGCGCTTTGATCAAATAACGTATATTTTAAATTATGAGGGAGATACATTGGGCAGGGGCGCAATCCAATATGTTTTGGCAAACGAAGCCGCAGGGCATGTCTCCTCAACTTTCCATGCCGACTTGCTTAGAATATATATAGAGACAACAATTATAGGGCTTATAGTTTTTTGCTTTTCGCTTTTTAACCTTATAAAGATACACAGAAATTTCTACTGCTATTTTTATTTGGTCTTTGTGTTTTTAACTATGTTTGCGTCTGTTTTGTTGCATGAGGTTGTAAGTATGGTATTGCTTTTATTAATGTGCAATGTGGATTTTGATGCGCTTGAAAAATTAGACAAACTGAAAGCCGCAAATAAAATAAAAAAAACAAGCTTGCTCGGCGCGCGCAAGAGAACTAACAAAATTTAAAACTATGTAAATAGTAAAAAATACTTAATCGGATAGGTGGCTTGAGATTTTGAACAATGATAACAAAGTGCTTTTTGAGTTGCTAAAAGCAGCCATTCATACAACGCAGTTTTATGTACCACAGGGTTGTGTGCTAGATTGGCCTAGCCTGTACCCACAGCTAAATGAGAATAAACTGCTTGGCATTGTTTACAACACAGCCAAAAATTTGCCGGCAAACTTACAGCCACCAAAAGACTTAATGCGCACATGGCAACAGCAAATATTCCAAAGTACATACAAACAAAAAGTAGCAAATAAAGAAACTGTAGAGCTGTTAAAACAAGCATACGACAAAAAAGTTGAGGTCATTGCCTTTAAAGGTCTGGCTTTGTCCCAGTTATACCCCTACCCCGAAACACGCTTTATGTACGATGCCGACCTTTTGGTTGACAGCGCTAACTTAAGCGGCATAAATGAAATTTTTGAGAGCAGAAAATACACATTCTTAAAAGAGTACTCTAAAACAAATGTACTAATTTATATTAAAAACAAATTGATGGTAGAGCTGCACTTAAAACTGTGGGAAGACTACCATACAAAGCAAACCCAAGCCTTGGATAAGCTGGATATCGCGCGCAGTTCTACCTGTATTGCCGTTGATTTTGAGGGCTCGCAAATAATTACTTTGGGACATATGCAGCACTTAATTTTCCAAATGTACCATATGGTAAAACATCTTGCGTATAAAGGCATAGAGCTAATCCACTTTTCGGACATAACTTTATTTGTTAATAAGTACATTGATAAAATAGACAAAAAAGAATTTTGGGCGGCTATGGACAAAGTTGGTTACAGCACTTTTGCTGAAGTGTTTTTTCGATGCTGCGTAAAATATTTAAATATGAATGATGCAATTTTAAATGATAAAGTTAAAGGCGATTACTATGATATAGAGGATATGCTCTCGGAGCTTTTGCAAGTTGGAATTGTACACAAGGCAGACCAAACGGCACAGATGGCGTCCTCGGTTGTGTATAATGAGTTTTACAGCAAGACTAAAACAAACAAATTTTGGTTTGCGTTTAACAAAATATTTATAAGCTACAAAAACTTGCCCGAAAAATATTGCTATGCAAAAAAATACCCCATACTGTTGCCTGTTGTTTGGATTAGCCAAATAGTAAAGCACTTAAAAAACATAAAGGCAAGTAAAAAATTGCTAAATAATTCTGTAAGCTTAAGCGAGCGCAGGTTGAGCCTTATGGATAAATTTGATTTGTTAAATTGACAGTGTACTTGAAAAAAGCACATTGCGAGCTGCAAATTTAAAAAGTAAATTACGCCTTTAGGGCAATTTTAAAATCAACTATTAAGTTATGTTTTTATGCATAACAGGGCAATAGTTATATAAGGGAGGTGCTTATGCTAACTAAAAACCAAAAGCATGCATATTTAATTATGGCGCATGGAAATGTTAAGCAGTTAAAAATACTGCTAAGCGTTTTGGACGATGTGAGAAATAATATTTTTATACACTGGGATAAAAAATCCGAGGAGCTTGACGAAACGTTTTTGCTGTCGGATATAAAATATAGCAGAGTATACATAGTGCCCTCCATGTCGGTTTCGTGGGCGGGGTACACCCAGGTTTTATGCCAGCTTAATCTGTGGGAATTTGCCGCAAAAACACAAGAGCACGCGTATTACCACCTGATATCGGGTGTCGATTTGCCGATAAAAACACAAGATGAAATACACGAGTATTTTAATGCGCAAGACAATAAGCAGTTTATACATTTTGTCGAGCATTCTTATGATTACTATGAGAGAATACAGTACTATTATTTCTTTCAAGATTTATACGGGAGAAATTATAAACGCTTAATTTATATCGGCTTTTACCTGTTTGATATGGTTTCTGTTCGCTTGCAAAAGCTGCTTAAATTAAATAGGCTGTCAGGCGAGAGCGTTAAAATATATAAGGGCACAAATTGGTGCAGCATAACCCATGAGCTTGTGACATACATATTATCCCAGAGAGATTGGATAGAAAAAACATGCAAATATGGCCGTTATAGCGATGAAGTTTTTGTGCACACACTGGTTAAAAACTCCCGCTTTGCAAACCAAGTTTATACACCGCTAAATGAAAAACCTGCCGACATGGCTTTGAGAAAAATAGACTGGGACAGAGGCTTGCCATATACTTATAAAACCGAAGACTACGACATGCTTGTAAATACAGGGTGCCTATTTGCAAGAAAATTTAGCGCGGATGTAGATATTAATATAATTGAAAAAATAGTGAATAAAATAGCAAACACATAGTTATAAAAAGGAAGGTGATATCAATGGAAAAAGAATATCAGCCAAGTTTAAAAATAGACATTATAAGATGTATAGAAGTATGGAAGAAGAACCTATTATTAACGATTCTTTGCTCGCTTTTAATCTTCTTTGCAACTACTATTCTTACCGTTAACGCAACAACAGACATATATCAAGCATACTCAAGTGTATATACTACCGCAGGCGGCGGGTATGACATTCAAGAGGCTTTTGTGTCCAATGCCGCACTGCAAGAATACGCGGATGTTATTACTAGCTTAAAAGTTTTAAACCAAGCGGCGGACATGGTAGGTGACGACCAAATAACCGGTGAGATATTGAGAAAAAGCGTAAACGTTTCCTCGCTTGATGACTCGTCTGTTTTGCGCATTACGGTAAACCATAGCGAGCCCAATGTTGCCGTTGCGGCGGCAAATGCGGTGGCCACTTCGTTTGTCACCGAAATTTCTGCCATTACAGGACAGAGCAATATTCATGTTTTGGACGTTGCCGAAGATTACGATAAGATACAAGACGGAACAATTCAGCAGTGGATGCTTCGCATATTGGCATCGATATTAGCTTTTGCTTTTGTAAGTGTTATTTGGGTGTTAATTGATGTTTTTTCTACAAAAATACACTCTGTAAGCGACACAAGCCTAGACGGAGAACTGGATGTGCTTGGCATTATACCGGAATTTGAACAAAGTGACAGTTGATAACATTGACGGTTAGAGCCAAAAGTATAATTAAAGGAAGATAAAATTTTATGACAAACAATACACAGAATGCTAAAAATGTTAAAAACATCTATAGTTTAAATTCGCCCGTTATAGACGGCGCAATTGATAGAGTTGTAATAAAGCTTTACAGGGAAAAGAAAAAAAACAAAAGCCGAATTTTTATGGTTTGTGGTTGCGAGCCGGCAGTTGGCTCTACATCTATAGCAATAAACCTTGCAATTGCTGTTGCGGCCGCCGGCTGGAAAACTATACTTATAGACGCAGACATGCGCAAAGAGTCAAAATATAAAAGGTTAACCGAAACTGAAATAGGCCTTACAGAGTGTTTGAGCGGAATGGCAACTGACCCGAATAATGTTTTCAATTTAACAAACCATCCTCGCCTGCACTATTTGGCATCGGGAAACCCGAAAATTAACCCTATTAACTTTTTTGGCTCGGCGCAGACAAGTAAGTTTTTTGAGGCGCTTAGAACGTGCTACGATTTTATAATAATAGATGCGCCCTCACCGCTTGCTGCGGTTGATTCCACACTTATAGGCGGCTTGAGCGACAGCACTATTCTTGTTGCAAAGTGGGAGCACACAACTAAACAAAGCATACATAGCAGCAAAACACTTTTAGAAGATGCCGGCGCAAATATTTTAGGCATAGTTTTAAACTACGTAGATAATAAATCTTTTGTGCGCATTAATAAAGCGCATAAATACTTTATAGATAAAGAGTATAAAAACAATAATATGTTTAAAGTAAAAAGAGTGCTCGACAAAAAAAATAAACAGACGGATGAAGGCAAAAATACATATACAAGGGGGACGCGCTAAATGGCTTATATAAAAAAAGCAATGTGGCCAATATTTTTAATTATTGTGCTTTTTATGTTTTTTGCGTCTTCGTTTACGGTGTTTGCCGGCGAGATTACCGGCGTGGAAGAACTTGTGCCAAACCGCCCGGAGCTTGTTATTTTAGGGTATGAAATTATTGCCGGCGAGCTTGTTTCGGAAGAGCAAGTCACCTTGCAGTTTGCGTTTCAAAACACAAGTTCTACCGAGAATATTATGAATCTCAGCGTAGGCTTTGGAACATCGGAGAATGGCTTTTATTCAATTTTTGGCGAGACAAATTCAGCCTTTATATCCACAATGGCCCCGGGCGAAATAGTCTACATAAGTAAAAAATTTAATATTTCTGCGCACACACCGCAAGTTTACGAGCTGTTAGTTCAAACACAGTATATAGACGACAGCAATACAACTTATAGCGACAATAATTATTTATACCTCCCTGTATTTGGCCCAAACAGTTTTCAAATCCAAGTGGATATGCAAATATCTGCTTATGAAGGCGAGCCGGTATCTATTAACGGCTTTTGCAGAAATGCGGGCTTGATAGATTTATCAGAGCTTATTATGCGAATTGAAACAGAGCAAAATGGCGAGATTATAACGCTGCAAGAGTATGAGCTTGGCACGTTGGCCGCAGACGAGCAGCTAACTATTAACGAAGCCTATACTTTTGCACAGGCGGGCGCAACCCAAGACATAACTTTTAGTTTTATATTTTTTGACATTGAGGGGAACCAATTTTCACTACAGGGCGAAACCTACAGCGTTGCCGTATTGAGCGTGCCCGAAGATGCCGATTTAACACAAGACGACAACAGTGGATTTTTACTGATGCTTTCGTTAGTGATGGTTGTTGTGCTAACGATTATTATTTTTATTAGCATACGCCGCAAAATTTTAAGCAATAGATAATTAGCAGAGCTAAAAATTAGAGAGACCGATTTTAAAACAGCATAAAATTAACTTGCTAAAGATAAAATACATATAAATAGAATTGCAATTTTTAAATTGACAAACCACGAGACAAATGATAAAATTGCAAATGTAACAATCGAGTAACCTTTTATAGTTGAAATGATTTAGTACGACCCGTTATACTTAATTAAACACTGCAATATAGGAGATAACCATGAGCATTAACAAAAAAATTGTTACGGTATTAGTTTGCCTGACAATAATATTTACCAATGTATTTGCACTGCCATTAACCGTGCACGCCGATTCGCAAGACACCAGCTATTCGGTAGAGGTGGTATCCTTAAGTGCCTGGTCTCGTTTTTGGCAAAGCATAATTGATTTTTTTACAAGAAACAATAGTGATGAGAGCTCTTCTTCTCAAGCTCAGCCGGAGCCGGAGCCGGAATCTACGCCGGAGCCTCAGCCGGAGCCTGAGCCGGAACCTGAACCTGCGCCTGAGCCTGAACCTGCACCTGAGCCTCAGCCGGAGCCCGAATCCCAGCCGGAGCCGGAGTCTGAACCTACATCTCAGTCCGAGCCTCAGCCGGAATCTCAGCCGGAGCCACAAGTGCCGACAGTTACACCCGATGTACCGGCAGAGCAGCCGACCGAAACAGAGCAGGACGAGGCCGTTAGCGCAAGTGTTTTTGACACTGTTGCAGACATGAAAACTGCCGACCTCGGCGAGCTAAATGTTGGCGATGAGGTTACTACAACAGGTTTTTACAGTGCGAATGATGGCGGTGGCGCAACATATACATTGTCAAACAATGCGGCAAATGTAGACGAAATGACGGCTATTCAATTAAACAGCGGCTTTGTAGCTCAATTAAATGTCCAAGACAGCATGAATGTTTTGCAGTTTGGCGCAATTCCAAATGTGGATCAAGATAATTCAGTGTTTTTGCAAACTGCCTTTAACAGCAGTGCCGCTGTTATAAACTTCCCACAGCAGCAGAATTTTTTTATCAGCCGACAACTTTTCTTTAAAAGCGATAAGGTTTATAACGGCAATTCAAGCACCCTGCTAACCGATGATAGCTTTGTACTTGAAACAGATGTGAATGATGGAAGAATACTTACTATTTCCAACGAAAGTAATATCACAATTGATGCCTTAAATATTCATTCTACACATACCTCTATGGACACTAATTTAAAAGTACAACTTGCAATGGCCCATGCAACTAATATTGTTGTTAAAAACAGTGTTTTTACAGGCCCACAGGCAACATATGAAGATGATGGCGAGCCTAAAATTCGTGGATTTCACAACATCGATGTGTTTACCGATATAGACGGTGTTGTAATAGAAAATAATGAAATGTACCTATACCACGACGGCCATGAGGGAACATGCGTAATGGTACGTGATATTTGGGGCATGAAAACCAATAATGTCCACGTGCGCAATAATTATATGGAAAAAGTTTGCCACGATGAAATAGTGTCGGTTGGTATGCCGTATGCCATGCTTAGCGACATACATATTTATGACAACACGATGGTAATGCGTGACGGACAGTACACCTCAAGCGTTATTGCAGTTTCTCTTGGAGATTCGTACACTGAAAGCATAGAGAACCTTTCGTTTACCGGCAATGTGCTTGATACGCAAACCACATATACTGCCCTATCAATACAGACAAAGGGCGCTAGCTCGTTTGTTGTTGAAGACAATGTTATAACTTACGCCCGAGGAAAAGGATACGAGGGCACAGACTCTAGCGCAAATGAGGGCGGGCAAGTTTTCTACCGCTCTAATAACGAGGCGGACGGAAACCTGTATATTAACAACAACACAGTTAATGTTGTTAATGATGTAAAAGCCACAACGGGCGTTTTTGCAGGGCGCTTAACATTTTTAAGCGGAAATACAATAAATATCACAGGAGACATTAAAAACAACATTTTTGATGTTGATAGCGCAGTTAACAATATTGTCAATGTAGATGGCAGCGTTAATATGCTAACATATAACGTCGATGAATTTGTTGGCAATACAGTTAATGCAGATTCAATTACTACCTATTTTAGGTATTATGACAGACCCATTAATGCGCAGTTTAATTTGAGCAATAATAATATTGCAACTACGCAGGTTAGCGATGCGCCAACATTGGTGATGTTCCATGCAGTTGATGTAAAAGAGGGCTCTGCTGTAATTATAGACAGCAACAATATTACAATGCCGGAAAATTCGCCCAAGGGTAACGCATTTATCTTTAGCGGTGCAGTGCCCCCAATATCTCAGCCGGTTGAAATTGAGGATGCTCAAGTTCCACAAAATGCAGCGCCGGAGGGCTCGGTTGAGCCCGCAAGCGAATCTTTACCGGAAAGTGTTGCAGTAGTAGCGGCGGACGAATCTGTTGAGGCAGTGGCCGCACAGCAAGAACCTGCGGCACAGGCAAGTGTAGCGCAAGACACTGAACCTCAAGCAGAAGCGGTGAGCAGCAGCGCACCGACAGCCGAGCAAATGGATGAAAATAGTGCTGTTGATAGCTCTGTGCAAGCCACAGCGGATAGCACTGCTGCAAATAGCGAGGACGTGCCGACAAGTAGCGAGGCTATACCGGCAAGCAGCGAAATAATCAGTGCGCCGGCAGAAAGCCAGGCACAAGAGCCTGCTCAAACTGCACAAATAGAACCACCTTTCTTGCTGCAAATATCAAATAATACAGTCAACTCAAAAGACAATATAACAGATGCATTCCCGAATCAACAGGGCTTGAGTGCAGAATATGTCAATATAATTGAAAACGAAACGATTACAGATTCTTCGTTGCCGGGCTCGCCATTTGAGCCGAGTGAAACTAGCGCAATGCAAAGAATGATGTATATTATTTTAATAGTTGCTTTGATAGTATTAATTAGCACTTGTGTGGTAATTATTTTAGTTAACAACAAGAATAAAAATAAGCCAAAAACAGGCAACTAATAGCTATTTACTATTATTCGCGCATGGCTTTAGTTGCAACGACGAAAAACCGACGTTTGTCTATGAGGATGACACCGCTATGTGGGCAAATTAAGCGTTTTGAGGCGGTTTTGCATTGTATCGGATTGGCTATGCGTTGCAAATTTAAGTTTTGCGAAAGATTATACACAACAATTAAAAACAGGCTTTCGGCTTTAGGGCCGAGAGCCTGTTTTTTTGCGCCTGATACGTATGGCACTCCTCAGCTGTAGCTAGGAGCTTTGCCTTAATACTATTCTTTTTCAATAATCTCTTGCGCTTTTATAAAAGTAGTGCTATTTTCGCCGACATTAATTGAGTTCGGCACAACATAAGTATCGGCATTTGCCTGGCCGTCTAAATAATGTACTTTATCATCGACTAAACTTTTTTTGCGATAACCTTGTACTAAAAAAAACACAGTGGCCGCAAAAACTATAGCCGCGCTGAGAGGGCCTGTTAACAAAGAGAGCGCTGTTACTATTGTTGTTATGAGCGATGCCATTAAAATATAAATAATTTTTCTTGCGATATTGCTCATGGGCAATACCCCTGCAATTTTACCTGTTTGCCCATTTATTGTAAAGCAATATTTTTGCTTTTTATAATTAATATTTAAAAACCAAACAGGTACAAGCACATTGGTTTTTTCGCAATTATTATAAGCTGCGCTTGTATTTTTTAAGTTGACTGTTGCATAATTTTTCAGCCTTTTTTTGCAAACAGCAGACACGGATTCTACCATGCGGTTTTCTGCGGTTTTAAAACATATATCTGCCGAAACATCGCTATAATCGGCAAGAAAACCCATGACATATTTATTATTAAACGGCGCCAGCTTATCGCATTCAAACGGCTCTATAGATTCAATAAAGCGGCTGTTTACATAGCTGCTGGCATTTACGGGGATTTTGTTAAAGCTTGCAAAACCTCGCATAAAGACGTCAAAAAAATTAGCAATTCTCTTTGCAGACACCACGTTAATCTCGTCTGTTGAGCACTCATATTGCAGTGTGCTTTCAGCATTTGCGCTAAAAAACCACATGGGCACATATACGCCTTGCATTTTGCTAATTTTGCTCTGCTTTGTAATTTCTCTCGGTGTTAATTTTTCTTTCTTGCAAAGCTCAGAAAACAGCTCCATCGCTTTTTCTTTGTCTATAAGGAAGGGCAATATAAATTCGGGCTGTGTATATGTGTTAGACTTGTCGCTTAAAACTACATTAGAGCCACAAAAGGCGCACTCGGTTGCAATTGTAGTTTTGTCCGCTACTAATTTTGCACCGCAAGAAAGGCAGTCGTAATTATTATAATTTTCGTTTAAAATCTGCGTTTTTCTCTCTTCGGTAAGGGAGGAATACTCAGTTTTGCAGTGCTCGCAAACAAGTTTTTGCGTTGTGGGATTAAATGTGACATTTGCCCCGCACGAATTGCATTTGTAGTTAGCCATTGCATCCATATTTAGCACCTTTCAGCAATTATTTTAATAGCGCTCTTACATGGTATTTTAGCACAAGGCCTGTTTTTTCGCAATATGCTTTGCCGGCTATATTTAGCGCTATGAAAAAATACGCAAAAACAGGACGCAAAAGTTTAATTAATATTTGCGTTATATCTATATTTATATTAAAATAAAATAAACTACACTATATAAATAAAGTATTGCAAACTAGCGCATTACTATAATTTCATAAAATTTTAAGTAAGTTTAAGGTTAAGCCGATATTATTAATTTAAAAATAATTATTAACAGCTTAAAAACAGGAGAATTTTATGAAAAAAACATATACCGCTTTACTGCTTATTGTGTGTTTGCTTTTATCCTCGTGCAGCCCAAATGCCGATACACAGAGCGCCGATAGTGGCACATCCGTCGAGGCACAGGTGGAAGATACATCTAATACACAAACGGATACATCGACAAGCACAACATCGGTTTTGGAAAATGTTAGCAGCCCGATTGTTACAACAGGGCAAAATAAAACATACGATGATAGCGGAAGCGAAGTTGACACATCAACCGGCTTTTACGGCCAAGATGCTGACTATGAAAAATTAGCCTTTGCCTTTACTATGAATGATGACGGCACAACATACGATGCAAACACAGGTTTAACATGGGTTACTATACCCGTCAGCGGTAAAATGACATGGGAGCAAGCGCAGGAATATTGCGAGAGCCTTGATTTTGCAGGCTACGATGATTGGCGATTGCCTACGGCGGAGGAGCTATTTTCAATAAGTGATTTTGAGACGGGCTGGCCATATCTAGATACGCAGTATTTTGGGTTTGATACATCAAACTCTTCGGCAAGCGGCGCCCAACAGGGCGGTGGGCCTCAGGGTGGAGAGCCTCAACAATCTGATGACAGTGCAACAGATAACGATAGCGAAAATGCACAAACTAATATACAAACCTCACTAGGCACATCCTTTGATGGCAGCATATCTAAAGAAGAAGGACAATACTGGTGTGCCGACTATAACCTTGTAGAGGGTGACGAGCGCCTTGGTAATATCGCATTTGGTGTAAACCATCTCACGGGGCATATAAAGGCGTATCCTGCCTCGTCACAGCAGATGGGCAAATACGTAAGGGCCGTGCGTGGGGACGTTTACGGCGGTGAAGATTACACAGATAATGGCGATGGCACAATTACCGATAATGCCTCGGGACTTATGTGGCTAGAGGTGGACTTAGGTGTTGCGGTTGACTGGCAAGAGGCTTTGTCGCTGGCAGAGAGCTCAGAATTTGCAGGCTACGATGACTGGCGCTTGCCGGACGTTAAAGAGCTACAAAGCATAGTGAGCTATGACGGCTCGTACCCTGCGATAAATCAGGACTATTTTATCTGCACAGAGTTTGCAGAAAACGAAAACTATTATTATTGGACAAGTACTTCGGCATATTTTAGCGAAGTGGCACCACAATACGACTCCGCGTGGTATGTGGCGTTTGGATACACTTCTCACGGCGCCGGGGCGGTGAGATTTTCGCCAAAATATGAGGGCAGTGACGCAATTTCAGAAGGCGGGGACAACATATTAAATTCTGTGCGCCTAGTTAGAAACATTGCTTAATTTTTGCAATTTTGTATGTGGGCGCTTTTGCGGTAAAGCATGAAAATTTGGAGGTGGTTTTTTGCGATTATTATTATGCGAGGACGAGAGAGAGCTTAGCGTTGCGCTTCAAAAAATACTAAAGCACTACAATTATTCTGTAGATGCGGTTTTTGACGGTGAGCAGGCGCTTGAATATTTAGAATGCGAAAATTATGACGCCGTTATTTTAGATATAATGATGCCAAAAGTTGACGGGCTTACCGTACTCAAAAAAGTGCGCGAAAATGGAAATCTAATCCCTATTATTATGCTTACGGCAAAATCACAGACAGACGACAAGGTAACCGGGCTTGATTTAGGCGCGAACGACTACCTTACAAAGCCCTTTGAAACAAAGGAGCTGCTAGCAAGAATTAGGGCGATAACACGCACGGTAAGCGACAGCAGTACAAATATCCTAACAGTGGGCGATGTAAACTTAAACCGCAAAACATTTACACTTTACACCCCGAAAAATTCGTTTAAGCTGGCGGGCAAAGAGTTTCAAATAATGGAAATGCTTATGATTAACAAAGGGCATATTATTTCAACCGAGCGCTTTATGGAAAAAATTTGGGGCTACGACAGCGATGCCGAGATAAATGTGGTTTGGGTGTATATATCATATTTAAGGAAGAAGTTAACACTTCTTGAGTCTGACGTAAAAATAAAGGCTACTCGAAACACAGGGTATTCTTTGGAGGTATAAAATGCTTAAAAAGCTGCAAAGAAAATTTATAATGCTCACCACAATTATAAGCGTTATTGTAATGCTATTAATTGCTGTTATGATAAATATTATAAATTACAACTCTGTTATGGCCTACTCCGACGAAATACTAAATATTATTGTGCACGAGGATTTAAACCTTACCGAAAACCCTCCGCCACCACAAAAACTGCCAAAAGAATTTGAATTTACTACAAGATTTTTTGTTGTGCGCTCTAGTTTAGACGATAAAGTCAATTATGTTAACACAAAAAATATCAGCTCCGTCTCGTCTGACGAAGCAATTTTGTTTGCACAGCAGGTAAATAAAAGCGGGCAGACCTCGGGCACACTGGAAAATTACAGGTATTTAAAAACCGAGACTGAAAGCGGCTACGCTTATACCTTTTTAGACATAGAAGAAGACATAATTGGCTTTGAAAATTATCTTTCATACTCTGTGCTAATACTCATATCTTCGCTTGTGCTAATTTTTGCACTGTCGTGCCTACTGTCTAAAACGGCGGTTAAACCCATTGCGCAAAGCCACGAGCGGCAAAAGCGCTTTATAACAGACGTTAGCCATGAGTTTAAAACGCCGCTTGCCATAATTAATGCCGATTGCGATGTTATTGAAATTGAAAACGGCGAAACTGAGTGGACAGACAGTATAAAATCACAGGCGACAAGGCTTAATTTGCTGGTGGAAAATTTAATTTCGCTTACAAAGCTTGACGAGGACGGCGCCGGTATAGTAAAAACCGATTTTTCACTCACGGACGCAGTGAATGACACCTTAAACTCATTTAATGCCGCTATTAAAAGCGAAAACATTGTTTTAAGCACTAATATTGCTAAAAATATTAGCTATAACGGCGATGAAGTGCTCATTAGAAAACTGCTTTTGATACTTACAGAAAACGCTATAAAATACAGCAAAGGGCAAATAAAAACAGAGCTTTTTACAAGGGCAAATAAAAAAATTTTTACAATAGAAAACCCCTGCAAAACTTTAAAGGTAGGCAGGCACAACAACTTGTTTGAAAGATTTTACAGGGGAGATAATTCACGCAGTAGCGAAATAAAAGGCTATGGCATAGGTCTGTCAATAGCAAAGACAATATGCGACAAACACGGCGCTAAAATTTTTGCCGAGAGCAAGACAGGCGAGGAGATAGTAATTACTGTTGTATTTTAAGCATATTAATAGGATGGTTGTAAAAACCACCTTGCCGTTTTAGGCGAGGTGGTTTTTAGTTTTATTACACCTAAAGCTTAAAAAATAATATAATTTTTTAAAGTAAGATTAAGGTTAAGTTTATATAATGTGTTTGTAAAATAAATTAAATGGGGCTGTTATAATTATGCAAACTAATTTTAAAAGGTACGAGCTAAAATATATTTTAACTAAAGAGCAACATCGGCTTTTAATAAAATCAATGCCGGGCGACATAGTTTTAGATGGGTACGGCAGACATAAAATAAGCAATATTTATTTTGATACCGAAGATTTTAAGATAATTAGGCATTCGCTTGAAAAGCCAAAGTACAAGGAGAAACTTAGAGTAAGGTGCTACGGCAAGCCGAGCGATGACGCAAATGCATTTATAGAGCTTAAAAAGAAGTTTGACGGCGTGGTTTACAAAAGGAGAATTTTTGCAGATCAAAAAAATATTTTGTCGTATTTGTGCGAAAATACAAACACGGTAGAGTCGTCTCAAATTTTAATCGAGATAGAATTCTTTAAGAGCTGTTTTTATGTGATAAAGCCAAAAGTTTTTTTGTGTTATTAGCGAGAAGCCGTTTACTCCAAAAGCGATGAAAACTTAAGGCTGACTTTTGATTTTAACATTAAAGCACGTGACAGCGATGTATCTTTGTACGAGAGCGATGACGATAAAGAGGTTTTATCAAGCGATAATGTTGTGCTTGAAGTAAAAACAATTATGGGCTTGCCATTTTGGTTTATAGATTTTTTACAAGAGAACAATATATATAAAACCTCATTTTCCAAATACGGCACAGCATACCAAAATTATTTTTCATCAAAATTTATAAGTAACTTAGGGAGAACAGTAAATGCTTAACGATATTTTTGCGGGAATTTTTGAAACGACAAGCAGTATGAACATTACCTTGCAGGACTTTTTTATATGCATAATTGCATCAATTGCCCTTGGCGTATTTATGGCAAAAGTATATGCATTTAAAGAGCGCAGCTCAAAAGGCTTTATTGTTACGTTGGCACTTTTGCCTATTTCGGTTACCATGGTTATTATAATGGTAAACGGCAATATAGGCGCAGGCGTTGCCGTAGCAGGCGCGTTTAGTCTAGTGCGCTTTCGCTCGGTGCCGGGCACCGCAAAAGAGATTGTTGCCATTTTTACGGCAATGTGCACCGGACTTACAATAGGCATGGGCTATATAGGCTTTGCAGTGGTGTTTTCGGTTGTGGCCTGCCTGTTTGCACTTGTTTTAAACACAACAAATTTTGGCAACGAAAAAGAAAACAACAACAGAACACTGCAAATTACTATACCCGAAAATTTAAACTATACCAATGTTTTTGATGATATATTTGATAACTTTACAAAAGAGGTAAAATTAGTATCGGCCAAAACTACTAACATGGGCAGCTTATTTAAACTGAGTTACGAAATTGAACTAAACGACGCAAAAAACGAAAAGCAATTTGTTGATGAACTAAGGTGCAGAAACGGCAACCTTGAAATAATTATTGGAAAGCAAGAAATATTTATTAACAGCTTGTAATTTGCAGAAAGGCAGCGTAGATGAAAAAAGCAAACGACAGCTTGTTTTTAAATAACTATAAAGATATAAAAAAACAAACAAGCGCAAAGCGAGTTAATATACAAAGGGCCTCTGCAATTTGGAAAGGCTGCGCAAGTTTATTTTTTATTTTGTATGTTGGCCTTACATTACTACACAGGTTTGTTATGCCGCAAAACATTGTGGCGTTAGATAATATAGAAACAGGCCAAGACAATTTTACAAGCGAAAACGTACAGAGCTATGCCGATGCCGCTGAAAACGATGGCGCCGGCACAGCGCAAGAACAAACTGCTGCACAGCCTGTTATAACAAGCACCAGCTATACCGACGAAAACATACAAATTACTATTGACACAATAAGAGAATTTGAAACGGATATTTATATAGCCGAAATAATAGTAAGCGACCCCTCATATTTAAAAACAGGCTTGGCAGAAAATTCTTTTGGCACAAATGTCAAGGAAAAAACATCGGTAATTGCAGAAGAAAACAATGCTATCCTGGCTATTAACGGTGATTATTACGGCTTTAGAGATTACGGCTATGTCATGAGAAACGGCTATTTGTACCGAGACGTACAAGAGGACGGCGGCAATGAGGACCTGGTTATTTATGGCGATGGCAGCATGGAGATAATACAGGAAAACGATATCTCTGCACAAGAGCTTGAACAGCAAGGCGCAGTACAAATTTTTTCCTTTGGGCCGGGGCTTATCTCAGGCGGTGAAATTATAGTTGACGAGAGCAGTAAGGTTGAGCGCGAGGACGAAAGCAACCCGAGAACGGCGATTGCAATGATAGATGAAAACCATTATATTTTTATGGTTGCAGACGGTAGAACAAGCCAAAGCGAGGGGCTGTCTATTGAAGAAATGGCAATAGTATTAAGCGCCTATGGCTGTGAGGTGGCCTATAATTTAGACGGCGGCGGCTCTGCCACCATGGTGTTTATGGGCGAAATAGTAAACTACCCCACAACAAATGGCAGAGACTTTAACGAGAGGAGTGTAAGCGACATTGTATATATTGGACAATAAAAAAGCAATGCACAATTTTTATATAAAAAAACGCATTTTGCCCTATGCAATACTAACGATATTTTGTGCGCTTGTATCTTTTGTTTATTCCCTGTTTTCACATGGGGTGAGCTCGCCGTATATGACATATTTGTTTTTATATCCCTTGGGGCTGGGCGTTTGCATGGGTTTTGTGTGCATGAGGCTTAAACAAAATAAGCCCTATAATTTTTTGGCAACACATTTTTACCACACGGGCGTAATAGCGCTTATATTAAGCTCTTTGCTGCGTGGAGTTTTTGAAATAGCAGGCACGGCATCCATTTATCAAAGCATATTGACATTTATAGGCGCTTTAATGATAATATGCGCAATTTTATGTTTTTACTTAAAAACATAGCTAATTTTAGGAGAGTATAACAATGAAAAAATTTATATTGTGTTTTATAATATTGTCGGTATTGGCTTTTGCCGGCTGTAATCAATCAAACGAGGCCAGCTCCCAAAACAGCGATATTATTAATATAACGCAGCAAGAATTAACCGAGAACGGGCAAATTGAGTCGACAGAATTAACTTATCCCGGCACCGATTTTGCAGGCGAGATTGTGGACGATGCGCTTTTAATGCAAGAGCAAGATGTTTTAATTACGCAAAGCGGCGCTTACGAGTTTAGCGGTGAGTATAGCAGCATAACGGTAAACGTTGATAAAACTATTGACGAGGGCGCTATATATATTATTTTAAACGGGGCAGATATTACCAGTTTAAATGGCACACCGATAAATATTATTGAGGGCCAAGATGTTGTTATAGTGCTGCAAGACGGCACAACAAACACCGTAACTCAAGGCGAAATTGTAACAACCGATGAAGATTTTCCGTCCGGTGCCATCTATTCAAAGGCGGATACCGTTATTTCAGGCGGCGGCAACTTAATCGTTTCTACCCTTTATAACGACGCAATTAACTGCCGTGACGACCTTATTATTGAGGGCGCAAACATAACTGTAAATGCAGTGGCAGACGGCATTTTGGGCAAAGACTTACTTGCGATTAAAGACTCAACCATTAGCGTTACATGTGGCAAAGATGCCTTGAAATCATCTAACTCTGAGGATATTGACCGCGGAAATATTATAATAAACAGCGGAGATTTTGTTTTATATGCAGGAAACGATGCAATAAGCGCCGAGCAAACTTTGCAAATTAATAGTGGCGATTTTGAAATTGTTACAGGCGGCGGATTTGTTGAGGTGCTAAACGATATAACCCGAGGCGAGGGATCCGGCGGCATAGTGCAGCCCAGCAGTCAGCTCGAGGAGAGCATGAAAGGCCTTAAGGCGTTTAACATAATATTAAACGGAGGCACATTTAATATATCTTCATTTGAAGATGCAGTCCACTCTGACAATAATCTATTAGTAAACGCTGGAACTTTTAATATTATTTCAGGCGATGATGCCCTACATGCCGATTTAGATTTAACAATAAACGATATTGCGCTATTTGTAGAATATGCGTACGAGGGCATTGAGGGCTCTACCATTACAATAAATGGCGGAGACATGAATGTAACGGTGCTGGATGACGCGATAAATGCAAGCAGTGAAACAGGGTATATAAAAATAACAGGCGGAACAATTTATCTTAAGGCTCAGGGCGATGGAATTGATTCAAACGGCGATTTAACGGTTGAGGGCGGCGAGATAGTAGTTGATGTGGACGCTGTGTATTCGGGCGGAGATAGCGAGCTTGATGTGTCAGGCGTTTTTAATATCTCCGGCGGCACGCTTACCGACGAAAACGGAAACGACCTTGAACTCACGGCGCAGCAACAAAGCGGTGGCGGACAATTTCAAAATATGCGTCCACAGCGAGGCGGAACACAAGGCTCACGCCCGTAGCGGCGCTTACACGGTGTATATAATATAAAAAACAAAGCTGAGCGCAACTTGCATACACCATAAAAATTTATATATGCCTTAGTGCTTTTAAAAGCACTAAGGCATATTAATTATAATTGATGTAAGGCCGAGCGGCTCGGCGCACAAAAAGCCCCTTAGCTTATGCTAAGGGGCTTTTTGTTGTAAGCAAAGTGTCTGCCGCTGCGGTAAATGTAAAGCACTATAAAACTTATGTGCGCTTTATATCAAAACTCGCACATAGCAAGTAGGCCAAAAGGTAAATATGTGCAATATAAATGCGCTTAAAATGCGCTTAATTTCTACTAAAACGCTTTCGTGATTTTTCGTTGACATAACAATTTTATGATGATATTATGAGGATAAGACAACGAAACACTTTCGTAAATTATATTATCAGGAGGAGAACCATGAAAAACATAAAACGCTTTTTATCTTTGTCGATTATACTTGTTTTTGCATTTGCAACAGTTGTTATGCCCACCGCTTTTGCGGCAGAGGACGATATGTTTGCAGTATATATAAAAGTCCCTGCAGACTGGCAATCACCGTCTGCGTGGGCGTGGAACGATGACGGCACTAATGCATTTGCTGCATGGCCGGGTGCAGAGCTTGATATGGACGCCGCCAATGAGGGTTGGTACTATGTGTGGTTGCCCTCTTTTTCAAACAATTTAATAATAAGTGCAAACAACAGCGAAATACAAACAGATGCGCTTGTTATAGAGCAAAAAAATTCTTGGGTTACTATAACCGACGCACAGACTGTTGATGTTAGCTACGAGGCGCAAACCACAGGCGAGGCGCCCGAGTATGTGGAAAAATTTACAATACATGCAACAGCGCCGGAGAGCTGGCAGGGCGTTAGCCTATGGGCATGGAGCGCACCCGATGGCACCAATGTTTACGATGCATGGCCGGGCAAAGAGATGAAAATGGGCGAAGATGGCTCTTATTCGGCAAGCGTGCCCGTATGGGTTAACTCCGTTATAGTTAACGCTAACGGCGGCGAAGTTCAAACAGAAGATATATCGATAGACGCCGCAGAAGTTTGGATAACTGTTGAAGAGGATGGCACATTTGACTTTACTTATAACGACCCTGCAATAGCAGATGTGCCGGACATTACCGTATACGCAATGGTGCCCGAAGATTGGCAAGCGCCAAGCCTATGGGCATGGAGCGCACCCGACGGCACTAATGTGTTTGCATCTTGGCCGGGCGAGCCACTGGAAGAGGGCGAGGGCGGCTGGCTTATGAAGTCTATCCCGGGCTGGGTAAACTCAATTATAGTAAACGCAAACGAGGGCACGGTGCAAACCACAGACGTGGCAGTTGATACAGGCAAAGACGTGTGGCTTGTTGTGACGGGTCCTGAGGAATTTGAAGTTTTCTATGAAATGCCCGAGACAGCGGCACAAGAGCCTACAACACAGGCCCCGGCAGAAGAAACCGACGCAGTTGAGACAACGCAGCAAGAGCCTCAAGACGAGGCAGGCAGCAGCGCTGTGATAATAGTAATTGCGGTAGTGGCGGTTCTTGCAATTGTCGGCGGCGTAGTAATATCTAAAAAGAAGAAATCTTAAATAAATTTAAACAGGGATATGGCTTGCCATATCCCTGCCATGGCAACCTGCTATGTTTAATTAAAAACCACGCATAAAATTTTGCCGCAAATATCATTTAATTTAATAGCAAAAACATGGCACAAATATACCCATAATATCGTGGTTTGTTTGTGCCATTTGTTGAAAGGAACGCTCGTGTATATGAAACGTATATTTGCATTTTTTACTTGTACAATATTATTGCTGGCACTTTTGGCGGCTTGCACGCCTAAGCAAGAGGGGCCCGTTACAATAACTATTTGGCACGATAAAGAGCCGGCCGTTGCCGATATTTTACAAGCAGAACTAGATAAAATACCCGACATAGTAGTAAAGCTTGAGAATAAAAGCAATTTGACAGAGGCCTTAAAAATAGTTGGCAACGATGTAAATGCCGCGCCCGACATGTATATGTTTGCGCACGATAAGATGGGCGTTTATGCCGAGATTGGCATACTTGCGCCCATAACAAACTTTTTGCCGGTTGAAACTTTTGACAGTTATGTGCCAATGACAGTTGAGGCGGTTACGTACAAAGACGAAATATATCAGCTGCCTATCTATTTTGAGACACTGCTTTATATGTATAACAGGCGCTATATGGACGACGACGAAGTGCCAAAAACAACCGAGGAGCTGTATGCCTACATGGAAAAAACAACCGCAGGCGGCCATTATGGCTTTGTTGAACAGCATAGCACTGCCTACTACAGCGCAGGGTGGCTGCATGGTTTTGGCGCACAGATTATAACGGCAGATGCACAGCCGGCGCTCAACACGCAAAATGCAATAGATGCACTTTTATACCACAAAAAATTTGTGGATTTAATGCCCGGCGAGAGCGAGTACGCAACCGTAAACACGCTATTTAACGAGGGCAAGGCGCACAGCACTATAGGCGGCCCGTGGATGGTTCCAACGGCAAGGGAGGCAGGCATTGATTTAGGCTTTGCGCCAATGCCGACAGTTGACGAAACAGGCCTTGCCATTGCGCCTTATGCCGGCGTGCAAGGCGTGCATGTGCTTAAGCTTGCAGGGGAGAATAAACCCGAGGCTGTGACAGCGGTGCTAAATGCGCTGTTAGCGCCCGAAGTGGGTGTTGCATTGGCCCTGCAAACAGGCAGTGCGCCTGCAAATTTAGCGGCATATGAAGATGCACAAATTGCAGGCGATGAAGTTGTAATGCTAATGAG